>NZ_JBEXCS010000006.1:0-178402 GCF_040605395.1 Streptomyces sp. NPDC005648
AGGGCCTCGGTCTCGCCGGTGACGAGGGTGGCGGTCTTGTTCTTGCTGCCGGCCGGGAAGTCCAGGTCCAGGACCTTGAAGGACAGAGTGCTCATGGATGACTCCTTGAAGGGAGAGGGGAGTGGGGTGGGGACGGGGAGGATCAGGGGGTACGAAGGGTCGCCAGCTGTCGGTCGACCTCGTCGGCGTTGGCGTGGCCATGGGCCACGGGGGCGATCAGGTCGCCGTCGACGGCCAGGAGCGTGGGGAACCCGGTGACGCCCAGCGAGGCGGACCGGTGGAAGTCGGCCTCCGCGGCCACCCGTCCCTCGGCTCCTTCGAAGGCGGCCACCACGGCGTCGGCGTCCAGTCCGGCGTCCTCGGCGACCTTCCGGTAGGTCGCGGGGTCGGAGAGGCTCAGGCCGTCGACGTAGAAGGCCCGCTGCACGGCGACGGCCAGCTCCACCGCACGGGCCGGAGCCGCCTGGCGCAGGGCGGCGAGCCCGCGCGCGGCGGCCTCCGAGTCCATCACGAACGAGCCGTCGGCGATCAGCCGCTCGTACGCCTCGCCGAACTCGGCGCCCGTCAGCTCGGCGATCTTGGCGTTCGCGCCCTGGACATAGCCGAACTCGCGGATCGGTACTCGGCGCGACCCGGTGAACAGGCCGCCGGAGACGACCTCGACCGGCAGCTCCGGATGGCGGGAGGCGACCTCGCTCAGCGTTCCGGAGAACCCGTGCGACCAGCCGCAGTAGGCGTCGAAGACATAGACGAGCTTCATCGAAGACCTCGGCAGAGGGTGGCGCCCGCCGGTTGCGAGCGATTCATCTGACAGAACAATAACTGACGCGTCAGATATTTCGCGGCGCTTGTGAGCTGGGACACATGGGTTCGGCTGAGATCATTACATCAGCGTTGCCGCTGGTCCGCAGGTCAGGGCAGACGCGGCAGCGTGTCCCGGGCCGAGTGGCTGAGGATGCGGAGATCCTCCGCGAACCGCTTCCGGTCGGCCGCGGGCAGGGGGGCCACGAAGTACCGCTTGATGTTCTCCAGGTGGACCCGGGACGCGTGTACGGCGGTCTCCTCGCCCTGTGCGGTCAACCGCACCAGCTTCCCGCGCCGGTCGTCCGGATCCTCCGTGCGCTCGACCAGCCCGGCCGCCTCCATGCGGTCCACCAACCGGGTGGCGCCGCCCGTGGTCAGGATCTGTTCCTGGGCGACGGCCCGCATGGAAAGCCCCGGCCGGCCCGCCCGGCCGAGGATCAGCAGGACCTCGAACATCAAGTGGCTGATGCCGCACTCCACCTCGAGCGCTCGGCCGAGAATGTACTCCAGGCGGTTGGCCGCGCCCTGCAGCCGGCCGAACGCCAAGATGAGTTCGTGATCCGCGGCCTCCTTCGCCGTCGTGATCTCAGCCTGCTCGTCCACGCGTGTGCCACCCCTCTGGTCGTCCCGGTAGCAGCGTACCGATCATGTGTCGCGGAGCCGGTGAAACCGTGTACATGAGCCGCTGGGCCACGGGTGCCGTGGCCCAGCGGCGCCGGGCCGTCACTGCGCCGGGTGCCCCGTCGACCGGCGCGGGACCAGGGTGGAGGAGAGGGTGACCCTGGTCGACGGACGGCCGCGATCGGTGATCCGCTCCAGAAGCAGCCGTACGGCGTTCCTGCCCATCTCGTCGCCGGCCTGGTCGGTCGACCCTGGTGAGGGAGATCGGGCCGAACGCGGCGAACGTGGGTTTGTCGTAGCAGGCGTCGCATGACGGGAAGTGGTCGGCGAAGGGACCGGAAGCGAACGCGATCGGACAGAACCGATCGGTGGATGCGTCGAAGAGTGAACGTTCGGCAGGGTCGATGTCAAGGCTCGATGGACGAGGTGCCGAATCCGCCCCGATGTCCGGCCTGCGTGGAAGAAGTGCCGCGCATCCCCTTGACGCGCGGGCTTGGGGCTGCGTACATATGACCGCGCGGTCAGTGACCGCGCGGTCATACGGTTGACCTCGTTCGATGGGTACAGCTGTTGGGAGCTCTCATGACACGAGCGGTGGGGCGGAGCGCGGCGTCAGCCGCGCCTCGCAGCGCGGACGTGGCCCAGGTGGCCGGGGTCTCACGCAAGACGGTGTCGCGGGTCCTCAACAACGAGCCGTACGTCTCCGACGAGGTCCGCCGGCGTGTTCTCGAGGCCGCCGAGCAGCTCGGTTACCGGCTGAACCACGCGGCCAGGGCGCTGGCCTCGGGCCGGAACCGTTCCATCGGCGTCGTCGCCCTCGGGACGGCCGGATACGGCACGGCCTCACTGCTGGTGGGCATCGAGAAGGCCGTACGGGACGCCGGTTACGCGTTGCGGGTGGTCAACACGGTGGACGGGGATCCCGACGGCATCGCCGGCGCCGTGATGTCGCTTCTGGAACAGGGAGTTGACGGTGTCGTCGTCTCCGAACCCATCGTGGAGGGCGAGATCCCCCTCCGGGTCGACGTGCCCGTGCTGTTCCTCGGCGCACCGCCGGCCTTCGTCTCGGCCCGGACCGTGAGCGTGGGCGTCGGTGCCCACGCGCTGGCCAGGGCCGCCACCGAACACCTGCTGGACCTGGGCCACACCACCGTCCACCACCTCGCCGGACCACGACGCTGGTATGCCTCGAAGGACCGTGTCGAGGGCTGGCGGGCGGCGTTGGCCGCGCGGGGCGCGCAGGAGCCGCCGGTGGTCGAGGGGGACTGGTCGGCCGCCTCCGGCTACGAGGCGGGACGGGAGCTGGCCGCGGACGATTCCGTGACCGCGGTGTTCGTGGCGGGCGACGAGATGGCCATCGGCCTGATCCACGCCCTGCGCGAGGCCGGCCGGCGTGTGCCCGAGGACGTCAGCGTGGTCGGTTTCGACGGCAACCCCGTCTTCGCCTACGTCACGCCGCCCCTGACCACCGTGAGCCAGCCCTTCGACGCCGCCGCACGAGAGGGAATCAGACTGCTCGTGCACGCCATCGAGGAGCCGGAGACCGAACTGCCGCCGGCGAGCGAGCCACCGGTCGAACTCGTCGTCCGCGGCTCGACCGCACCGCCGCCGTCCCACCAGGACCGGACGGCACCGTCCGCCGCCGACTGAACCATCCCCGGCAGGGGCCGGGCGCGGACCGCGCGCCCGCAACAGCCTCTTCCGCAGACCCCCTTCCGCACGCTCTTCCACTTCGACTGCCGGTTCGCCGCGTCACCAGGCCGCACCGTGGCTTCGGAGCGCTCGACGGCGTCTCGACGGCGTCTCGACGGCGCCCCGGCATCGTCCGCACGGCCGCCCGCGCCGATGCCGCCGCGCCGCCGCCCCTTGATTCCGCCGTCCCGCCCGGCTCGACCCGGGTGGCGGCGGGCACCGAAACACCCCCCATCCCTTCCCCTGGGAGCCGCAATGTCCCCTGCGCAGACAGGCGCCAGATCCGGCGCCGCTCCGCGTTCCCGTCCCCTCTCCCTGCTGTTGACGGCGTTCGGTCTGATCGCCGCCATGGCGACGCTGATGCTGCCGGCCGCGGGCCGGGCGGACGCCCTCGCCCGTCCCTCGCAGACGCTGTACACCCCGCCCTCGAACGCGCCCTCGCCCGGCTCGTTCTATCCGCGGGCCCTGCGCCTGGAGCACAACGGCTCGGCCAACGGCACCATCCTCGCCACGTTCGAGCAGTACACCAGCGGTACGCCCGTCTTCCCGATCTACCGCAGCACCGACAACGGCAACTCCTGGACGAAGCTCTCCGACGTCACCGACACCCAGAACGGCTGGGGCATGCGCTGGGAGCCGCAGCTGTTCGAACTGCCCACCGCGATGGGCGACTTCCCGGCCGGAACCGTCCTGGCCGCCGGTGACTCGGTGCCCGGCGACCGGTCGGCGTCCAAGATCGACCTGTACGCCAGTACCGACCGCGGACAGACCTGGACCTTCGTCACCAACATCGCCACCGGCGGACCGGCGTTCTCCACCAACGGCTACACCCCTGTCTGGGAGCCGTTCTTCCTCTACGCCAACGGCAAGCTGATCGTCTACTACTCCGACCAGCGCGACACGAACTACGGCCAGAAGATCGACCACCAGGTCTCCACGGACCTGCGGACCTGGGGCCCGGTCGTGGACGACGTGACGAAGCCGACCTACTCCAAGCGGCCGGGCATGCCGGTGGTCACCCAGCTGCCCAACCGCACCTACGTGATGACCCACGAGTACTGCGGTGCCCCCGAGGGCGGCTGCTCCGTGTACTACAAGATCTCCGCCGATCCCGAGGCGTTCAATTCGGCCACCGACCAGGTGCTGCGGGCGACGGACGGCACCATCCCCAGCGGTGCGCCCTACGTCACCTGGCTGCCCGCGGGCGGCCCGAACGGCACCCTCGTCGTCAGCGGCGACAGCCAGGACGACCTGTTCGTCAACACCCAGAACGGCGCGGCGGGCGCCTGGACCCGTATGCGCTCCAATGTCGCCGGCGGCTACAGCCGCGGCATGCTCCCGCTGCCCGACGGCCACAGCCTGCTGGTGCTGAGCGGGGGGCGCGCACGGAGCTCCGGCGTGAATCCGGTGACGTACAGCACCGTCGACCTGGGCGGAGGCATCTCGGACGGTGCCACCTACACCGTGTCCAACGCCAACAGCGGTCTGAAGCTCACCATCGCGGGCGCCTCCACCGCCAACGGCACCACCGCCACCCAGCAGAGCACCGACAACGCCACCGACCAGCAGTGGCGCTTCGTGCAGCAGACCTCCGGCTACTTCAAGGTCTTCAACGTCGCCACCGGCAAGGTCCTCGGTGTGCAGAACCAGTCCACCGCCAACGGCGCGGCGGTCCTGCAGTGGGACGACAACGGCACCCTCGACCACGAGTGGGCCGTGGCCCCGAATCCGGCGGGCGGCTACACGCTCACCAACCGCCTCACCGGCACGTACCTGGAGATCCCGAACGCCTCCACCGCGACCGGCACCGGCGCGGACGTGTGGTCCGGCACCGGCTGCGCCTGTCAGCGCTGGAACCTCACCCAGACCGCTCTGCCCCCGCTGGGCACCGGCCAGTACGTCCTCGTCAACAAGAACAGCGGAAAGTACCTCGACATCCCCAAGGACTCCACGGCCACGGGTACGGCCGCCGACCAGTGGTCGGACTCGGCCTGCTTCTGCCAGCTCTTCGGCTTCCAGTCCGCGGGCGGCGGAGCCTGGACCGTCAAGGGTGTCAGCAGCGGCCTCAACCTGGACATCGGCAACGGCTCCACCGCCGCCGGCGCGGCGGTCGTACAGAACACGCCGTCGTCCGCCGCCTCGCAGAAGTGGACCCTCACCGACGCGGGCAACGGCTACTACCGGCTCAAGAACGTGGGCAGCGGTCTCAGCGTCGGCGTCGCCCAGTCCTCCACCAGTGACGGCGCCGCCGTCGTCCAGTGGAACGACCTGAACGTCGACGACCAGCTCTGGAAGATCGTCCGGATCAACTGAGCGAGTGCGGGCACAGCTCATCGGTACGGCCGGCGCGCATCAGCGCGAGTGCCGCCTGCGGTACGACGGTCGAGGCCGCCACCGTACCGATGAGCGCCGGTGAGGTTCGGGCCGCGCCGGTGGGCAGGTCCGTCATGTCGTGGTCGAGCGGGACGACGCCGAGGGGCGGATGCCGGGGCGTCCGGCGGCGCGCGCCAGCTCGTACAGGTGGGCACGTTCGGCGTCGTCCAGCTGGAGGGCGTCCGCGATGGCGTCCAGGACCCCGTCCGAGGCCCCGGCGAGGCGGCCGCGCTCCAGGCGCACGTAGTAGTCGACGCTGACACCGGCGAGCAGGGCGACCTCCTCCCGGCGCAGGCCCGGCACGCGGCGGTTCCCGCCGTAGGCGGGCAGTCCCGCCTGCCGCGGGGTGATCTTCGCGCGACAGGCGGCCAGGAACTCACGGATGTCGCTCTCGGTACTCACGCATTCCAGGCTAGATCGGACAGCGCACCTGCGCCGGGCCCGGCTCGAGGAGGAGCCCCGGAACGCGTCGCCGTCACAGAGCCCGCAGCTCGAACCAGTCGAAGGCCACGCTGCCCCTGGTGGCGTACATGCCGAAGACCCGTCCGGTGAAGCCACCGGCGACCTCGGTGGTCAGATAGCGGCCGTCGAGCTCCGCGAGGACCTCGAAGCCACCGCCCTCCGTCTCGTACCCCAGCACCAGCGCGTCGGGCCCGCCCCGCCGCAGCCCGGCCGTCGGATCCTCCCCGTCCGGACCCATGGCCCGGGACGTGACGGCGGGAGGCAGTACGTCAGAGGTCGTGACGTCGATCCGCAGCGTCAACGCCCCTTCTCCTACGGCCTGTTCGGCGACGGCGTGCCGCAGCGGGCCGATCCGCGCCACCGCACGGACCGTACCGTCGGCCACCTCGACCTCGTAGTGGTGCGCCTCGTCCAGCCGCACAACGAGCCCGCCCCGGCCCCCTTCGGCGACCTCGATCAGGGTGCGCGCGCTGCACTCGGGGTCACGCTGGCGCCGGCCCACGAAGAGCGCGCCGGGCCGGTCCAGGGTGTCCCCGCGAGCGTGCAGGACCAAGTGGCCCGGCCGCTCGTCGAGTCGTACGGCTTCCGGGTCCTGTCGCCGCAGCTGCACCCAGCGGGGTGCGAGGGCGGGGGAGTCGAAGTCGTCGCGGGGCGGCTCCTGCGGCCAGGGGTGCGGGGTCAACTCCGGTGCGGGGGAGCGCAGTTCGAGCGGGCCCGGCAGCGGCCAGCCGTCCTCCCAGGTCACCGGGGTCAGGAAGGTCTCGCGGCCCATGCCGTGGTAGAGGGGGGTGTCGCCGCGCGGCCGGGTGCCCAGCAGCACCATCCACCAGGTGCCGTCGTGCGCCTGGACGAGGTCGGCGTGACCGGTGTTCTGGATGGGGTGGTTGGTGCTGCGGTGGGACAGCACGGGGTTGGCCGGGTGCGGTTCGAACGGGCCCGGCAGGGTGCGGGCCCGGGCGATGGACAGGGCGTGTCCGCGTTCGGTGCCGCCTTCCGACAGCAGCAGGTACCACCACTCGCCGATCCGGTACAGGTGCGGGCCCTCGGGGTACTGCAGTCCGGTGCCCGACCACAACCGCACCGGCTCGCCCAGCAGTTCGCCGGACTTCGGGTCGACGCGCACCGCGCGGATGCCGTCGTTCGAGTAGACGCACCAGCAGGTGCCGTCCTCCTCCCAGGAGAGGGAGGGGTCGATGCCGGGAATGGCGATCGGGACGGGGTCCGACCAGGGGCCGGCCGGGTCCTCGGCGGTCACCAGGATGTTGCCCTGCCCCGCGACCACGGTCGTGATCAGCCAGAACAGGCCGTCGTGGTGGCGCAGGGTGGGCGCGTAGACCCCCGTGGAGGCGGGCGCGGTGTCGGGAAGGGCCATCTGCGAGGGCCGGTCCAGGGCGTGACCGATCAGCCGCCAGTGCACGAGGTCGCGGCTGTGCCAGAGAGGCACACCGGGGACGTACTCGAAGCTGGAGGTGGCCACGTAGTAGTCGTCACCGACCCGGCAGATGCTCGGGTCGGGGCTGAAGCCGGGGATCACCGGATTGTCGTGGAACGCCATGTCCTGTCCGTCCTCGGGAGTGCGGCCGACGGTATGCGTTGAAGCGATTCGACGACCGAGCTTCCCCGGCCAGCCTCATCAGGGAACGTTACCCGGCATCCCGTCCGCCGTGAATATCGAAGCGCTTCGATCGTTCCGGGGAGATCAGGGGAGATCAGGAGAGATCAGGGGGAGAAACGGTGCGTCATGGCCCCGACGAGTGCGGCCGAGGCCGCCAGGATCGCCACGCTCGTCAGGGCGACGGGCAGGGAGAACCAGTCGGCCATGAAGCCGATCGCGGGCGGGCCGAGGAGCATGCCGCCGTAGCCGAGGGTGGACGCGATGGCGACTCCGTCGGGGCCGGCCAGGGTGCCGGCGCGTTCGACGGCGACCGGGAAGAGGTTGGCCAGTCCGAGGCCGGTGATCACGAAGCCGAGCAGGGCGGCCCACAGGGTCGGCGCGAGCGCGCCGAGCAGCATGCCGGCCGCGGCGGTCGTGCCGCCGTGGACCAGGGTGCGGGTTCTGCCCACGCGTTCGAGCAGCTTTGTGCCGGACAGGCGGCCGATCGTCATGGCGAGGGCGAAGCACGAGTAACCGATCGCCGCGGCGCCGGGCGTCGCGCCGAGGTCCTGCTCCAGGTGCAGGGCGCTCCAGTCGGCCAGGGCGCCCTCGCCGTAGGCGGTGCACAGGGCGATCAGGCCGAAGGTGACGACGAGACCACGGGTGCCGGCGTTCATCCGCCGCGTCGGTGAGTCCGGTGGGCGCCGCTCCTGGGGCGGCGTCGGCGGCTCGATGCGCAACAGGGTGCGGCCGACCAGCGTGGTGACGAGCAGGCCGATGGCGGTCAGGCCCAGCAGATGCCGGGTGGGGGACAGTGTTCCGGCCACGAGCGCGCCCAGCCCCGCGCCCGTCATGCCGCCGAGGCTGAACGCGGCGTGGAAGCTGGGCATGATGGGGCGCCGCAGGGTCCGCACCAGGTCGACCGCGGCGCTGTTGAAGGCCACGTTGATACCGCCGTACGCGCTGCCGAAGAGCAGGAGCACGGCGCCCAGGGCGAGCGCCGAGTGGGTCAGCGGGGGCAGCGCGACGCTGAGGGAGAGCAGGATGCCGCAGACCACGGTGACGGGGTGGCTGCCGTAGCGGCGGCAGAGCCGGCCGGTGAGCATCATCGTGACGACGGCGCCGGCGGAGACGCCGAGGAGGGCGAGGCCGAGGGTGCCGGCCGAGGCGCCGGTCTGCTGCTTGATGGCGGGGATGCGGACGACCCAGCCGGCGAAGATGAAGCCGTCGAGGGCGAAGAAGAGGGTCAGAGCGATACGGAGCCGGGTCAGGTCGGTGGTGCGGTCGCCCGGCACGTCATTGTGCGATCGGGATTTGTTTATTTGCGGCACAAAAGAAGGCTAGGCGGGTCGTGCGACTGGGGCAAGGTGGTCGTGGGGGCTGGGCGCGAGTGTCCGAGATACGGCTGCACGCGTGTTTGGGCTGCTCCGAGAGGAGTACGCGGAGGATATGACCATCCGATCCCAACGTGAGACAGAGCGAAAGTACGATGCCGCGTCGGTCGACGACACCTCGTGGTTCCCCCGGCTCACCCGCGTGAACGGCGTCGCGTCGGTGGTGGAACGGGGCGTCGACGAACTCGACGCGGTGTACTACGACACCGACGACCTGCGGCTGGCGGGAGCCTCGGCCACCCTCCGGCGGCGGACCGGCGGGGCCGACGCGGGCTGGCATCTGAAGCTGCCCCTGTCCGGGGACAGCCGGGAGGAGGTATCCGCCCCGCTCTCGGACACGGTTCCCGACACCCTGCGCGAACTGGCCCTTTCCCGCTCCAGGGGAGCGGAGCTGACACCGGCGGTGCGGATCCGGTCCACCCGCAGGACATGGCACCTCACCGATTCCGGCGGCACGGTACGCGCCGAACTGACCCTCGACCGGGTCCGCGCCGAGTCGCTGCGGGCCATGACCACCCTGGCCGCCTGGACCGAGATGGAGGTCGAGCTCGCCGAGGACGCCGAACCCGGCCTGCTGGACCAGGTGGAGAAGAGGCTGCGCAAGAACGGCGTCGTCCGCGCGGACAACCCGTCCAAGCTCGCCCGGGCCCTCGACGCGACGGGGCTGGGCGCGCCGCGCCTGCCTGACGCCCGCGCCGAGAACGTCGTACCCGGCTCGGCCGGCGATCATCTGCTCACCTACCTCGAGGAGCAGATCCGCGCCCTGGTGGACCTCGATCCCGCGGTACGCCGGGAGCGGCCCGACTCGGTGCACCGGATGCGGGTCGCCTGCCGTCGACTGCGCAGCGTCCTTCGGTCCTACCGGTCGGTGCTGGACCGGCAAGCCACCGACCCGATCCGCGCGGACCTGAAGTGGCTGGGCGGCGAGCTGGGCGTGGAGCGCGACCAGGAGGTGCTGATGGAGCGGCTCGGCGCGCGCGTCGCGGCCGAACCCCCCGAGCTGGTCCTCGGGCCCGTCGCCGCCAGGCTGAAGGCGTGGAACGTCACCCACGCCGCCGAGGCGCGTCGACGCAGTCTCGAAGCTCTGCGCTCACCCCGCTATCTGGCCCTGCTGGACTCGCTGGCCGCGCTCACCGAGTGTCCGCCGCTGCGCCGCAGGGCCGCGCGCAAACCGAGGAAGGTGATGGTCAAGGCGATCCTCAAGGAGTACGACCGCCTGGCCGCGCGGACGTCGCACGCGCTGGAGCTGTCTCCCGGAGCGGAACGGGACACCGCCCTCCACGAGGCCCGCAAATCGGCCAAGAAGACGCGCTACGCCACCGAACCGGCGCGTGCCTCGCTCGGCAAGCCGGCCAAGCGGCTCGGCAGGCGCGTGAAGGCCGTGCAGAAGGTGCTGGGGGACCATCAGGACAGCGTCGTGGCCCGCGACGCCCTGCGGGAACTGGCAATCTCGGCGCACGCGGCCGGTGAACCCGGCTTCACCTGGGGCCTGTTGTACGGCACGGAGCAGGCCGTGGCCGCGGAGCGCGAACGGGAGCTCCCGTCCGCCTGGGCCGAGGCGTCCGAGCCCCGCCTGCGCAAGAAGCTCGCCCGCTGACGCCTGCCCGCTGACGCTCGCCCCGCGCGCGTTCGCCCGGCCCGCGATCCGGCCCGTGATCCGGTCGCGCGGTCAGGGCGCCGGGAGTTCGGACGCCGTGAACCGTTCGAACCCCGCGTGGAAGGCCGTGCCCCGGGGATCGGTCGCGCTGTAGTGGAAGGCGGCCACCCCGCAGCCCCGGTCGGCGAAGGCGGCGCCGGTGTAGGAGGCCACCAGGGTGCCGTCCACGGCCAGCCGCACCCTGATCTGGCCCCGGCCGGCCGAGGAACAGGTCATCGACATGTCGACCTGCTGCCGGTCGTCGACCTTCAGGCCCAGGTCCGCGAGGTCGACCTCGACGACCCGGTCGTGCTGGAAGGCTCCCTTGTACCGGAACTCGCGCACGATCAGGGCCTCCTGACCAGTGGTCAGATACGTCGCCCAGCGGGAGCCCCGCTGGTAGTCCCCGGAGCCGTCGCACCACAGGCCGACCCCGCCCTCGCCGCCGTACCACTCGGTCTGCGTGCTCAGTTCGACCGCGAAGGAGGACGGTGCGAAGGGCGCCTGCGGCCACACCTCCAGCTCGGTCCTCGGGTCCACCAGCATGGTCCCGCCCTGGTGCGTGACCTTCGCCAGGGCCGGGTCCTTGTGCGTCCAGTCTCCTGAGTCGGTCAAGTCATCGGTGTAGGTGAGGAGTTGGGAACCACCGGAGCCGCCTGAGCCGCCGGAGCTCCCGGACGACGACAGCACGGAGGCCGAGCCACGCGCCTGCGGACCGTCCTTCGCCGACGAGCCTCCCGAGGTGGTGCTGAGCACGATGGCGAGCAGTACCGCCGCAGCGGCGCTGCCGGCGGCGAACCCCCACAGCCGCAGCTGCCTGGAACTCGCACCGGGACGGCCACCACCGCCCCAGCGGCCGACAGGCTGCACCGGTTGGGGTTGGGGTTGGGGCTGGGGCACCCCGGTTTCCGTCCGCCTGCCTGCGGCAGATCCCGCCGACCCCGCCGACCCCGCCGATGCCGGCGACTCCGCCCACCCCGTCGGCTCCGCCGCGCCCGCGAGCCGGGCGACCAGCTGGGCGGCCGTGGGGCGTTCCGCCGGGTTCCTGCGCAGACAGTCCGCGATCACCGAACGGACCGGCTCCGGCACCTCCGTGAGATCGGCGTCGCGGGTGCACACGGCGACGAGCACCTCGTAGTCGCTCTCCCCGTCGAAGGGATGGCGTCCGGTGGCGGCGAAGTACAGGGTGCCGCCGAGGGAGAACACGTCGGAGGCGGCGGTGATCCCGCGCGACTGGACCTGTTCGGGCGACATGTACGCGGGTGAGCCGAGCACACTGCCCGGTGTGGTGAGCGCCGATTCGAGCAGCCGGTCGTCCCGGGCGATCCCGAAGTCGATGATCCGCGGACCGTCCGGGGAGAGCAGGATGTTGGACGGCTTGATGTCCCGGTGCACCACGCCCACCCGGTGCACCTGCGCCAACGCGTGCGCCACGGCCAGCGCCAGGGACTGGAGCCGCCCGGACGGCAGGGGACCGTTGGCGGCCACGTGCTGGTGGATCGTGGGCCCCGGGACGTACTCGCTGACGATGTACGGATGCCGCCCCGCCAGGTCGGCGTCGAGGACTCGCGCCGTGGCGAGCTCACCGACCCGGCTCGCGGCGCCGAACTCCCGGCGTACCCGGGCGAGCGCGACCTCGTCGTACTCCTTGCCCGGCAGCAGGAACTTCACCACGACCCGGCGTCCCGTCCGGTCCCGGGCGAGCCACACCACCCCCTGGCCGCCCCGGCCGAGCTCGCGCTCGCAGACGTATCCCCCCACCGACAACTGCATCCGCGGATCCATGCCGCCGCCCCCGCCCCCAGCCCGCCCCCGGTCCATGGCCGCTTCCCAGCGTATCGGCTGCCCGGGGCGGTGAGAGGCGGGTTGGCCGGGACCGGGGGCGCCCGCCCCTACAGTGCGCCGTGCAGTGCGCCGGACCTGACGCCCACCCGGAAGCCCACGCCCCGCACCGCCTCGATCGACAGGGCGTCACCGAGCTTGTGGTGCAGGGCCGTCACATGGGTGTCGAGGGTCTTGGTCGGGCCGAGCCAGTTGCTCGACGCCGTCCAGGAAGGCGCGGTGGGCCCGCCGGTCCACGGTCACCCTGCCGTAGGTGTCGCATTGCCGGTGGAGCCTGCCGTCCCCGGTCCGGGGTCTGCGCAGCACCGCCCGGATCCGGGCGATCAGTTCACGGACCAGGAAGGGCTTCACGATGTAGTCGTCCGCGCCGAGTTCGAGTCCGACGACCTTCTCCGTCTCGCTGTCCCGCCCGCTGATCATGATGACCGGCACATCGCCGCGGGCGCGCAACTCCCGGCAGACGTCCAGGCCGTCGATGTCGGGCAGCCCCAGATCGAGCAGCACCAGGTCCGGCGTCCGCGCGGCGAACGCGTCCTGACCGGTGGAGACCCAGGTCACGTCATATCCGTAGCGGGCGAGGCCGCGCTGCAGGGGCTCGGCGACGGCTCGGTCGTCCTCTACGAGGAGTACGTGCACGAGGTTCTCCAGTGGGGTGCGCGGGACGGTGGGGGGAGCACGTCCCGAAGGTACGTCGGCGCCCGGCCGCCGTCCTCCGCCCTGGGAGCGAAGTCGTGGCCGTCCAGTAGTACGGGGGTACCAGTCGCTCTCCTCCCTACGGCCCCACCGGACGCCGGTCGGGGGCGGACTCCCGGAGGCGGGGGAAGAGCGGCTGCGAGGGGGGCAGGACGCCCGCCACCGGCGTCACCCGCTCCGCGATCCGTGCGGCGGCACCGGGGATGAAGGGCCACAGCTCCTCGGCCAGAACACGGCAGGCCGTCACCAGCGCCGCGAGCACCGCGTCGAGGCGTTCGGCGGCACGGGCGTTGCCCTGGCGCTCCGCCCTCGCCAGCTCCCACGGGCGGGTGGCGTCGACGCAGCGGTCGGCCTCCTCGACGACGGCCCAGACGGCGTCGGCGGCACGCCGGAAGTCGTAGCCGGCCAGCGCGGTGTCGATCAGCCCGGGAGCCCGCTCGCAGGCGTCGAGCAGGGCCGCCACGGCGAACCGGTCGGTGCCGGGGGAGGGCACCGCCCCGCCGCGGTAGCGATGGACCATCGTCACGACCCGGTGGACGAGGTTGCCGAGACCGCCGGCGAAGTCCGCGTCGGCGCGGTCGACGAGCCGGTCGGCGGTGAAGTCGGTGTCCCCGACGCGCGGCACCTCGCGCAGCAGCCACCAGCGCACCGCGTCCGTGCCGTACGCCTCGGTCAGGGCGATCGGATCGACGGTGGTGGCCCCGGACTTGCTGATCTTGCGGCCGTCGACCGTGAGGTAGTCGTGGACCAGGACGTCGGTGGGCAGCGGCAGCCCCGCCGAGAGCAGGATCGCCGGCCAGTACACGGCGTGGAAACGCACCACGCCCTTGCCGACCAGGTGGACACGGCGGTCGCCGGTCACCCACCACCGCTCGTACGCCGGGTCGTCGGTGCCGTAGCCGAGGCTGGTGACGTAGTTGCCGAGCGCGTCCCACCACACGTACACCACCTGGGACGGGTCGTCGGGCACCGGGATGCCCCAGCCGCGGGCCCGGGTGTGCGAGCGGGAGACGGAGAAGTCGCGCAGTCCGCCGGCGATCAGCGCGAGGACCTCGTTGCGGCGGGCGGCCGGCTCGATGCGCAGGGTGCCGTCGCCGATCAGCTCCTGGAGCCGGCCGGCGTGGCGGGACAGCCGGAAGAACCAGTTCTCCTCCCGGACGGGTTCGGGTGCGGTGCCGTGCTCGGCGCACCGGCCGCCGACCAGCTCGTCCTCGGTGTAGAACTGCTCGCAGCCGACGCAGTACAGACCGTCGTAGGCCTTGCGGTACAGATCGCCGGCCGCGGCGCACCGCCGCCACAGCCGCTCCACGCCGACGCGGTGCCGGGGATCGCTGCTGGTGCGGATGAAGTCGTCGTACGACAGCGCCAGCGGGTCCCGGAGCGCGGCGAAGGCCTCGGCGTTGCGGTCGACCAGGGTCCGTACGTCGACGCCCTCGGCCTCGGCCGCCAGCACGTTCTTGAGGGAGTGGTCGTCGGTACCGCTGAGCAGCCGCACCTGGTCGCCGCGTCGTCGGCGGTGCCGGGCCAGGGTGTCGGCCTGCACCAGCTCCAGGGCGAAGCCGAGATGCGGGCGTGCGTTGACGTAGGGAATGGTCGTGGTGACGAAGTGGCGTCGTGCGGTCATCGGTCCTCCCAGCCGGGTGGCGGGGCCGGGTCGGCGCAACGCGTCGAGGCCCCGTCCCGGGGCCTCGGATTCGGTACGCGTCCGTGCTCAGCAGCCCCGTGAGCGGGGCATCATCCGATGCTGAGGCGAAGGCGTGATCATGGCGTCGAGGGTAGCAAGGAGGGGCCGGAGTGGGCATGCGGTTTTGCCGCCGCCCCACTCCGCGAGGACGCGGTCAGGGGCCGCGGCGGGGGTCCACATGGATCTTGGGGCCGGGTCCGGCGCCGGCCGGTCGTTCACCGGCGAGCACGGGGCCGACCTGGTCCAGGCCCACCGTCGCGGCGACGAGCGGGCGGGGATCGACGGTTCCGTCCGCGTACGCCCGGATGGTGGCCTCAAGGCCCGGGGAGCCGGACAGGACGCCCACCGCCGTCACGTCCTTCAGGACGAGCGCACGGGTGTCGATCCGGCTGGGCCCGCCGGCCAGTCCGATGTACACCACACGGCCGGACGGCTCGACCAACTCGACCGCCGTGTGCGGCAGATGGGCCGCGTTCGTGGCGTCGACGACCGCGTCGAAGGGCAGGTCGGGGACGGAGTCCTCCGGCCACACGTGGCGGAAGCCCAGATCGCGGGCGAAGGACAGCGAGGCCTCGGTGGCGCCCATGAGATGGACCTCGGCGCCGGCCGCGCGGAGGAACATCGCCACCAGCAGCCCTATCGTCCCCGGCCCCAGGACCAGGGCGCGGTCACCGGGCAGCGGCGCGGCGGCCCGGGCGGCGCGCAGCGCGTTGCCGCCCGGCTCCACCAGGGCACCCAGCGCGGCGTCGACCGCGTCGGGCAGGGCGTGCAACGAGAAGGCGGGCACGGCCAGTTGCTCCGCAAGCGCACCGTCCCGCGCCCCGCGGATGCCGACCTCCTGCCGTTTCTCGCACACATGCTGACGGCCCCGCAGACAGCGGCGGCAGCCGCCGCAGCCGAGCATCGTGTCGCCCATGACACGCCGGCCGGCCCAGCCCGGGTCGACGCCCTCGCCGACCGCGGCCACCCGGCCGGCCCACTCGTGGCCCGGCCGCATCGGGTACGTCGAGTGCCCCTGGTGGAGATAGGCCATCGCCCCGGTGAAGAACTCCATGTCGGTGCCGCACACGCCGACCCGCTCGACGTCGACGACCACCTCACCGGGACCGGCCACCGGCGCCGGCACCTCCTGGACCTCGTACGCGCCGGGCGCGGTCAGCACGAACGCGCGGATGAGACGCCCGCTCACCGGGCCTCGCCCAGGCCGCCCAGCAGGGAGCGGATCTCGTCGAGCGCGCCGACCAGCTGGGCGAGCGGTGTGCGACAGGCCGGCGCGCTCACGCCCGCCGCTCCGGAAGGCATCGCGGGCGAGACCAGGTACACCGGCAGCGCGGAGCAGTCGACCCCGGTCCCGGTCCCGGTCCCGGTCCTCTGGCCGGCGAGCCCGGCCCGGCGCAGGGCGTTCAGCGGCCGGTGCACGGTCGGCTCGGGGCTGCCGATCGTCCGGGTCAGCTCGTCCGGACCCGCCCCGTCGGGGTGGCGCGCGAGCTCCTTCAGGACCGCCAGGACCCGGTCCGACCCCACAAGCCGGCTGCTCCCGGCGGCGGTTGACCCGCCCGTGCCGGGGGCTGTCGAGACCTGGTACGTCTGCGTATGCTCCATGATGATCCAGAATTTAGACTGTCGTACCGATGGTCGGAAGGGGCCAGGGTGACGCTCCGCAGCGCTCAGTGGTACGCCGGTCAGGATCGCAACGCCTACATCCACCGGGCGTGGATGCGGCGCGGCGCGCCGGACGACGCCTTCGCCGGCCGGCCGCAGATCGCCATCGCCAACACCGCCTCGGACCTGACCCCCTGCAACGCCCACCTCGACGAGGTCGCGGCCGCGGTCCGGGACGGCGTCCATGTGGCGGGCGGCATCCCGCTGGACCTGCCGGTCGTGTCGCTCGGCGAGACCCAGGTGCGGCCCACCGCCATGCTCTGGCGCAACATGGCCGCGATGGCCACCGAGGAGATGCTGCGGGCCAACCCCATCGACGGTGTGGTGCTGCTGGGCGGCTGCGACAAGACGATCCCGTCGCTGCTGATGGCCGCCGCCTCGGTGGACCTGCCCGCCGTCGTCGTGCCCGGTGGTCCGATGCTCACCGGGACCTTCCGCGGCAGGCCGCTGGGCTGCGGCACCGATGTCTGGCGGCTGTCGGAGGAGGTGCGGGCCGGCACGCTCTCCCAGGAGCAGTTCACCCGCTCCGAGTCCGCGATGATCCGCAGCCGAGGGCACTGCAACACCATGGGCACCGCCTCGACCATGGCGCTGGTCGCCGAAGCCCTGGGCACCGTGGTCCCGGGTACGGCCGGAACTCCCGCCCCCGACAGCCGGCTCCTGGAGGCGGCGCACCACACCGGACGGCTGGCGGTGGACATGGTCGGCGCCGACCGGCGGCCGGCGACGTTTCTCACCGCCGCCTCCTTCCACAACGCGATCGTCGCGCTCGCGGCGATCGGCGGCTCGACCAACGCCGTCGTCCATCTCCTCGCGATCGCCGGCCGGCTGGGCATCGAGCTGACACTCGACGACTTCGACCGCATCGGCTCCCGGGTGCCGGTCCTGGTGGACCTCCAGCCGGCCGGCCGCTTCCTCATGGAGGACTTCCATCGCGCCGGAGGCCTGCTCGCCGTCCTGCGCGAGGTGCGCGACCTCCTCGACCCCGACGCGCTGACCGTCACCGGCGAACCGCTCGTCAGCCATCTCGAGAACGCCGAGATCTGGGACGGCGAGGTCATCCGGTCGCGGTCCGAGCCGCTGGTCGCCGAGGGCGGCATCGCCGTACTGCGCGGCAACCTCGCCCCCGACGGCGCGCTCGTCAAACCGGCCGCCGCCTCCCCGCACCTGCTGCGCCACCGCGGCCGGGCGGTCGTCTTCGACTCCATCGAGGACTTCCACGCCCGGATCGACGACCCGGCCCTCGACGTGGACGCCGACTCCGTCCTCGTCCTGCGCGGCTGCGGCCCCAAGGGCTACCCGGGCATGCCCGAGGTGTCCAACATGCCGCTGCCCAAGAAGCTGCTCGAACAGGGCGTCCGGGACATGGTCCGGGTCTGCGACGGCCGGATGAGCGGCACCGCCTACGGCACCGTCGTCCTGCACGTGGCGCCCGAGGCCGCGGCCGGCGGCCCGCTCGCGCTCGTCCGCACCGGGGACGTCATCAGCCTCGACGTCGAGGCCCGCCGTATCGACGTGGACGTACCCGCCGCCGAACTCGCCGCGAGAACCCCGGACAAGGCCACCGTCACCGGCTTCGCCGACCCGCGTCGCGGCTGGGAACGCCTCTACGTCGACCACGTCCTCCAGGCCGACACCGGCGCCGACCTGGACTTCCTGGTCGGCTCCAGCGGCTCGGAGGTGAGCCGCGAGTCGCACTGACCGGGGACCGGGCCCCGCCGACGCTCGACGGAGCCCGGCCGGTGGGCCCGGTCGGTGGGGTCAGGCGGTCTGCAGGGTCAGCCCGTACCGGCCGAGTATCTCGTTGACCGGCTGGTACCAGGTCTCGCCGCCCGAGGCGCAGTCGCCCCAGCCGCCGGAGGTGACACCCTGGGCCTGGTCACCGCTGATGAACGAGCCGCCGGAGTCGCCCGGCTCGGCGCACACACTGGTCTTCGTCAGCTGGTAGACCGTGCCCTGGCTGTAGTTGACCGTCTCGTTCCTGGCCTCGACCGTGCCGCAGTGCCAGTGCGAGGTGGAGCCGGAGCGGCAGATCGAGGCACCGACGGGAGCCTCGGCCGAGCCCCGCACCAACTGGTCGGAGACCGTCCCCCAGCCGAGCACCACGGGCACGGTCCACCAGCCGCTGCCGACGCTCACCCAGGCGTAGTCGTTGTCCGGGAACGACGAGCCCTGGAAATTGCCGACGTACGAGCCGTCCCAGCCGTAGACCGCGCCGGTGTGCTGGTCGCAGTGCCCGGCGGTGACGAAGCCGCCGTACACCGAGAAGCCGATGGAACAGCGGACGTTGCCCGTGTAGTAGGGGTCGCCGCCGACGGTCCCGGCGGCGAAGGTGCGGGGTGCGGCGGCGGTGGACTCGACGGTGACCGGGCCCGCCTTCCCGGCGCGCGCCAGGAAGCTCCGGACATCGTTGTCAAAGCGGTGCGCGGCGACGACGTCCACGACGACGCTGTTGGCCTTCGGGTCGACGTACCAGCTGCTGACGCCGGCGGGCGCCGGCAGTTTGTCGACGCGGGCCTTGACGGCGTCGAGCTGCCGCGCGCTGTGCTCGACGATCCGTACCCTCGCGCCGGTCGCGCGTACGGCGGCGGTGTCCGCGCCGCTGGTGACGGCGACGGTCAGCCGACCGGTCGCCGCGTCGAACCAGGAGCCGCCGTAGGAGGCTCCTGCCGCGCGCCTGGCCTTCCGTTCCACGGCCGTCGCCGTCTTCTCGGCGGCCAGCCGGGCCTCGGCCCGGCTTCTGGTCAGGCCCAGGTCGTGCTGCATCGCGGACAGGAGCGAGGCCGAAGCGGGGGCCTCGGTGGCAGGTGTGGGGGAGTCGTCGGCGGAGGCGGGCAGGGTGCTCGCGGTCGCCCAGGTGCCGAGCAGCAGGAGTGCGGACAGTCCGGTGCGCATGGCTGTGGTGGGTCTCAAGGGAGTGCCCCTTCGTTGTTCCAGCGAGGTGGGGTGGAACAGCAGAACCGTGAGAGCGCTCTCACCACGTGCGCGCCAGAGTTTAGCGGGTGATCATGGTCAGGTCTATGCCAATCGTCGAAGCGGGTGGTGCGACTTGTCCGATTCTTGCCGGACGCGCACGCTGGGTCTGTGAGGACCTCACCGTGTGAATAGAGTAAAAATGGCCATTTACGATCAGGGAGACGGTCACCACGCGTGGCCGGCCGAGGTCGCAACGGTCACCGTCGGGCCGGACGGCATCGTCACGGGGTGGAGTGAGGGTGCCCAGCGACTGCTCGGCCACCCCGCCGGGAAGGTCGTGGGACGTGCCGCGGCCGAACTGCTCGCCGACCCCGAGGCACCAGGGCCCGGCTTCACCGACGCACGGGAATGGAGCGGTACGGCGGCCCTGCGGCACCACGACGGCCGGCGCGTCGAGGTGACCCTGCACATCCAGCCGTCGCTCGACGGTGACGGCAGCGCGCGGGGACTCGTGGTGAGCATCGCCTCCGTTCCCGGCGAGCCGACGCCCGACCGGAGGATGGTCGAGTGGGCGTTCTCCCAGGCCTCGATCGCGCTCTCCACCCACACCGCGGCGTCCGGATCATGGCAGCTCAACCCGGCCGCGGCGAGCGAGGAACAGGCCACCGAACCGCACACGGGCACCTTCACCGACGAGGGATTCCTGCACTGTGTCGACCGGGTCGCCGACGAGGCCACCCCGATGCGCTACGAACACATCGCCTCCGACCCCTCCTTCGCTCCGGTCCGGCGCCGGGCCTCGCTCATCGAGCTCTGGCCCGTCCGCGACCCCGCCACGGGTGAGGTCGTCGGCGTGGGCACGGCCGCCTTCGACAGCAGCGACCAGCACTCGGCGCGTGAGCGTCTCGCCCTGCTCCAGGAAGCCGGCGCCTGCATCGGCACCACACTGGACGTGTCCCGCACCGCCCAGGAACTCGCCGACCTCGCCGTCCCCCGGCTCGCCGACTTCGCCAGCGTCGACCTGCTCGACTCGGTGCTGCGCGGGGACGAGCCGGTGCCCGGACCGGTCGACACGGCCGTCGTCCTGCGCAGGGTCGCGCACCAGTCCTCCGGCGCGCGCGGCAAGGTGCCCGAGGCCGCCATCGACCTCGGGGGAAGCGACACCTACCCGCCGTTCTCCCCGCCCGCCCGCTCCCTGGCCGGTGGACAGCCCGTGCTCAGCGGCGCCGGCGACCCCGACTTCGTCCGCTGGATCGCCGGCCACCGCACCCGCACCGCCCGGGTCGAGGAGTACGGCCTGCACTCCGTCATCGCGGCCCCGCTGCGCGCCCGGGGCAGCACCCTGGGTGTCGCGGTCTTCGTGCGCGCCGAGGGCTCCCCGCCCTTCGAGCCCGACGATCTGATCCTCGCCGAGGAACTCGCCGGCCGGGCCGCCGTCGGCGTGGACAACGCCCGCCGCTACACCCGCGAACGCACCAACGCCCTCACCCTCCAGCGCAGTCTGCTGCCCCGGGACCTGCCCAAGCAGGCCGCCGTCGAGGTGGCGCACCGCTATCTGCCGGCCGGCACCGGCGCCGGGGTGGGCGGCGACTGGTTCGACGTCGTGCCGCTGTCCGGCACCCGCGTCGCCCTGGTCGTCGGCGATGTCGTCGGGCACGGTATCCACGCCTCCGCCACCATGGGCCGGCTGCGCACCGCCGTACGCACCCTCGCCGATGTCGACCTGCCCCCCGACGAACTCCTCACCCACCTCGACGACCTGGTCACCCATCTCTCCACGGACAAGCGCGAGATCTCCTCGCACGAGCCGTACGTCGTCGGCGAGGTCGGCGCCACCTGTCTCTACGCCGTCTACGACCCCGTCTCCCGCGTCTGCACCTTCGCCAGCGCCGGGCATGTGCCGCCCGTCGTGCTGCTGCCCGACGGCACCGCCAGCATCGTCGGGCTCAGCCCCGGCCCGCTGCTCGGCGTCGGCGGGCTGCCCTTCGAGTGCACCGAGCTGGAACTGCCCGAGGGCAGCCTGCTCGCCTTCTGCACCGACGGTCTGGTCGAGACCCGCGACCGCGACATCGGCGCCGGGCTGGACCGCCTGTGCGAGGTTCTGGCCGGTCCCGTGTCCTCCCTGGAGGCCACCTGCGACACCGTCCTCAAGGCACTGCTCCCGCAGAGTCCCGCCGACGACGTCGCCCTGCTGCTCGCCCGCACCCGCGCCCTGCACGCCGACCAGGTCGCCGCCTGGTCGCTGCCGGCCGACCCCTCGATCGTCGCCGACGCCCGCGCCCAGGCCTCCCGGCAGCTCGCGGTCTGGGGCCTGGAGGAGGCCTCGTTCGTCACCGAGCTGGTGGTGAGCGAGCTGGTCACCAACGCCATCCGCTACGGCGCCGTACCGATCGGCCTCCGGCTGATCCGGGACCGGACGCTGATCTGCGAGGTGTCCGACGCCAGCAACACCGCCCCCCATCTGCGCCGGGCCCGCACCTACGACGAGGGTGGGCGGGGGCTGCACATGGTCGCCCAGCTCACCCAGGGCTGGGGCACCCGCCAGGGCCCGCTGGGCAAGACCATCTGGGCCGAACAACCCCTCCCGGCGGGCTGACCATGGCGGGGCACATGCTCGACGACGTCCCCGGCGGCGGCACCCACACGCTCGGACTGCTCTACCCGCCGGCCGGCCGGGCCCGCGACTACACCACCATGCAGCTCGCGTTCGTCGGAGGAGTCGCCGAGGCGGCCACGACACACGGCTACGACCTGCTCCTCGCGCCCGCCCGCACCCACGAGGACCCCTCGTTCCGGCGGATGCTCACCGGCGGACGGGTGGAGGGAGTGATCGTCATGGAGGTCCGCCGGGAGGACGACCGCGTCGAGCACCTGGCCGACGCCGGCTTTCCCTATGTCGCCATCGGCCGCAACCACCGCACCGACGAGACCGGCTGGGTCGACCTCGACTTCGCCGGCCTGGCCCGCGGTTGCGTCCAGCACCTCGCCGATCTGGGCCACACCCGGATCGCCTTCGTCAACCGGTCGGCGGAGCTGTTCGACAGCGGATACGGCTTCGCCCGGCTCGGCGACGAGGGCTACACCGAGGCGATGAAGCGGCTGCTGCTCACCCCGCGCGCCTACCTCTGCGGCGACGACCTCGCCTCGGGGGAGGACGTGGTGGAGCGGATCCTGCGGGAGGACCCGGCGACCACCTCCCTGGTCACCCAGAACGAGGCGGCCCTGGAGGGCGTCTACCGGGGTCTCACCCGGCACGGCCGCAGTGTGCCGCGGGACTTCTCGGTCGTCGGCGTGGCCGCCAGCCCCTGGGCCGAACAGGTGAACCCGCCGCTGACCGCCGCGGAGATACCCGCCAAGGAGATGAGCCGGGTCGCCGTCGACCTGATGGTGCGGCGCCTGACCGCACCCGACGCGCCCGCCCGGCACGTCCTGCTCAAACCCCTGATCACCCTGCGCGCGAGCACAGGGCGCTGCCGACCGGTACCCGGTTCGGAACCCGAGCCGGAATTCCCCGATTTCGACATAGATTTCTGATACGTCGGTCCCTGTACTCCGATCGCCGACACCTCGGGAGCAGCACATGTCGTACCCCGTCGACCGCCGCGGCTTCCTGCGCACCGCCGGCACGGCCGCCGGCGCACTCTCTCTGGGCGGCGCCCTGGCCTCCTGCGGTTCGTCGAAGTCCGGTCCCGTGACCCTCCGCTGGTGGGACTACTTCACCCTCGACAACTTCCAGCCCGGAATGAACCGCCTCATCAGCGACATCGAGGCCGGCGTCCCGGACGTGAAGATCCAACGGCGCTCCTTCCCCTTCGCCGAACTCGACCGCCAGCTCGCCCTCGCCGCGATCTCCGGTGACCTGCCGGACATCGCCATCGTCGACAACGTCGCCATGAACACCCTCGGCGGCAACCATCTCCTCGCCGACCTCACCGACCGGGTCGACAAGTGGGGCCAGGCCGACCAGTACTACAAAGGCCCCTGGGACGGCTGCCAGGTCGGCGGAAAGACGCTCGGCATCCCCAACAACAGCAATTGCCTCGCCCTGTACTGCAACACCCGGCTGCTCGCGTCGGCCGGAGTGCGACCCCCCACCACCTGGGACGAACTGGCCTCCGCCGCCCACCGGCTGACCAGCGGCGACCGCCATGGACTGGCACTGAGCGCCATCAGGACGGAGGAAGGCGTCTTCCAGTTCCTGCCGTTCCTGTGGCAGGCGGGCGGCGACCTGGACACCTTCAGCACCTACGGTGCCACCGCCCTCTCCTTCCTGCACGACCTCATCGCCAAGGGTTCCCTGTCCGAGC
This sequence comes from Streptomyces sp. NPDC005648, assembly GCF_040605395.1. Classification (NCBI taxonomy): domain Bacteria; kingdom Bacillati; phylum Actinomycetota; class Actinomycetes; order Kitasatosporales; family Streptomycetaceae; genus Streptomyces; species Streptomyces sp. NPDC005648. Next base: position 23,681 of record NZ_JBEXCS010000006.1, read on the forward strand.
AGTGCGTGGGCTGGACCCAGCAGGACGCCAACACCCGCTTCCTCGACCAGCGCGCCGCCCTGCAGATCAACGGCCCCTGGCAGATCCCCACCCTGAAGAAGGCGGGCTTCGACTGGAGCGTCGTGGCCCTGCCCCGGGACCGGGCCGCCGCCACCTGCCTGGGCGGCGAGAACTGGGTGGTGATGGCGAGCAGCAAACATGTGGACAAGGCCTGGGAGGTCCTGGAGTACACCCAGCGCCCCTCGGTCCTGGTGCCCTACCTGGTGTCCTTCGGTGACCTGCCCTCCCGCAAGGACCTGGCGAGCCAGGGCACCTGGGCCTCCGACCCGGCCCTGCGGCTCTTCCTCAGCCAACTGCCCCTCGCCCGCCCACGCCAGTACGGCGCCCACTACGCCGAGGCCTCGCAGACCGTCGCGGAGGCGGAGCAGGCCGTGCTCACCGGCACCGCCGCGCCGTCGGCGGCGGCGAGGACCGCGGCGGTCAAGATCGACAAAGCGCTGGGCACGCAATGACCCGAACCCTCTCCCCGTCCGCGCACCGGCGCCGCGCGGGCTTGCTGTTCTGCCTCCCGGGCCTGGCCTTCCTCGCCCTCTTCCTGGCCTACCCGCTGATCTACACCGTCTGGACGTCCGTGCACGACGTGGAGCTGGGCCAACTGCTCGGCGGGACCGAGCCGTTCAACGGCCTCGACAACTACCGGGCCGTGCTCGACGACCCCGCCTTCTGGCACTCGGTACGTCTCTCCCTGCTCTTCACCCTCGCCTCCTTGCTGCTCCAGTTCACCCTCGGCTTCGCCCTCGCCCTGCTCTTCGCGCGTCCGTTCCCGTTCAACGCCCTGCTGCGCTCGCTCCTGCTGATCGCCTGGCTGCTGCCCCCGGTGGTCAGCGGCACCCTCTTCCGCTGGATGCTCGACGCCGACTCCGGCGCCTACAACGCCCTGCTGCGAGCGGCCGGCCTGGGCGCCCTGTCCCACGACTGGCTCACCGACCCGTCCACCTCCCTGGCGGGGGTGATCCTGGCCAACGTCTGGGTCGGCGTGCCCTTCAACATGCTGCTGCTCCTGGTCGGACTGCACACCATCGACCCCGAACTCCACGAGGCCGCCGCCCTGGACGGTGCCGGCGCCGTGCAGCGCCTGCGCCACATCACGCTTCCGCTGATGCGGCCGGTGTCGGTGACCGTGCTGCTGCTGGGGCTCGTCTACACCTTCAAGGTCTTCGACCTCGTCTTCGTGATGACCGGTGGCGGCCCCGTCGACTCCACCCGGGTGCTCTCCCTCTACGTCTACGAGGTCTTCTTCACGTTCTTCCACTTCGGCCACGGCGCCGCCGCGGGCCTGCTGCTGCTCGTCGTACCGCTGCTGGTGGGCGTGTTCTACGTACGGCGGCTGCGGCGCGAGGAGGAGACACCGGCGGGAGGTGCCGTATGAGAACGGCCGGAGGCGCCCTATGAAGACACCACGGCACCGGTGGCTGGTGACCGCCGCCGCCACCGTCGTCACCGCGGTCTTCCTGCTGCCGGTGTACTGGATGGTGAAGACCAGCCTCACCCGCCCGGACCGCATCCAGGCCGCGCACCCGCAGTGGGTGCCGGCCCCCGTCACCGGCGAGAACTACGCGACGGCACTGGGCTACTCCGGTCTGACCAGGGCCCTGTTGAACAGCCTCGTCATCTCCAGCGGGGTGGTCGCGCTCACCCTGCTGCTGGGCGTCCCGCTCGCCTACGCCCTCGCCCGTATCCGGATGCGCGGCTCGGGCGCGATGGTCCTCGCCCTCCTGGTCGCCCAGCTCCCGCCCGCGATCGTGCTCGCGGCCCCCCTGTTCATCCTCGAACGGCGGGCCGGACTCGCCGACAGCTACCTGGGGCTGGTCTTCGCCGACACGACGCTCACCCTGCCGTTCACGGTGATCGTGCTGCGTCCCGTACTGCGCGCCGTGCCACCGGAGTTGGAGGAGGCCGCGCAGATCGACGGCTGCGGGATGCCGGGCGTGCTGCTGAGGGTGGTCCTGCCGCTGATGGGGCCCGGGGTGGTCGCGGCGGGGGGTCTGTCCTTCCTGATCGGCTGGGGCGAGTTCCTCTTCGGGCTCACCCTCGCCGAGGGCCCGGACATCCAGCCCGTCACGGTCCTCCTCAACTCCTTCGTCGGCCGGCACGGCACCTCCTGGGGAGCGCTGATGGCCACCGCCACCCTCATCAGCATCCCGGTGGCCTGCGTCTTCGCCGTCTTCCAGCGCTTCATCGTCGGCGGACTGACCGCGGGCAGCGTCAGGGGCTGACCAGGGCACGGCCCGGCCGCGGCCGGGGCGCGGCCGGGGCGCGACCTCCTCAGCCCTCCGGCTGGCCGATGTTCACCATCCAGGGCACGCCGAACCGGTCGGTACACATGCCGAACTCGTCGCCCCACATCTGCTTCTCCAGGGGCATGGTCACCGAGCCCGAGCCGGACAGCTTCTCCCAGTAGCCCCGCAGCTCGGCGTCGTCGTCACCGCTGAGACTGATGGAGAAGTTGTTGCCCGCGGTGCGCTCCATACCGGGCGGGGTGTCGGCACCCATCAAGGTGAAGCCGCTCGGGGTCTCCAGCATGGCGTGCATGATCTTGTCGGCGATCGGGGTGTCCTGCTGGCCGAACGAACCGAAGGTGTTCAGCGCCAGCTCGCCGCCGAAGACCTCCTGGTAGAACTCGAAGGCCTGCCGGGCGTCGCCGTCGAAGCTGAGGTACGGGTTCAGTCGCGAGGGCATGGGGTCCTCCTGCCGTGGGCAAATTCAACCGTTTCGCGCAGAGTAGCGCGCCCCACTGACAACGGCCTGCCCGAAGGAGGACACCCAGGTGGACGGGCGTACGCGGGGGGCCACGGGATGATCCGCGGCCCCCCGCGCGCACGGTGCCCTACGCCTCCTCGCCCCTCGCGTCCGCGGCCGTCGGCAGCCGCCACATGATCTTCCCGGAGCGGGTCCTGGGGGTTCGGCCACGACCAGGATCTGACGCGGCCGGGCGATCGGACCGATCTCCTTGGCGACATGTCCGCGCAACTCGGCCGCCGGCTCCTCCGGTCGGGCCTGTCCGGCCTTGCCGCGCAGGTACCCGGGGCACACCGTGACAGCCCCCGGATTCGGGTCAGCGCCGCAGCTTCACCTTGTGGACCGCGACGACGCCGAGGGCCGCGACGGCGATCTGGATGAGCCACTCGATCCAGTCGACGCCCTTGGTGTCGGCGACACCGAGGCCGGACGCGATACCCGATCCGATGAACGCGGCGACGATGCCGATGAGGATCGTCCACAGGATGCCGATCCGCTGACGGCCGGGTACGACGAGCCGGCCCAGAACGCCGAGCACGATGCCTATGACGATGGCGCTGATGACGCCTGAAATCTCCATGACTGGACTGTCACCCCTCGGTTGTCGGTGACTTTCGAGTGCCCGTTCGATGGGGTGTCACTCCTGTGTACGGTGCGTGGCGCCGCGACGCGGTCGGGCCGGCCGCACCGCGGCCGCGACCAGCAGACCCAGCGCGATGGTCAGCACGGCCGAGGCCAGCAGGGTCCGCCGGCCGCCGACGGCGCTCACCAACGGGCCGCCGAGCAGCATGCCGAGCGCGGTGGACGGGGTGGTGAGGGCGGTGCGGGTGGCGAGGACACGGCTGAGTACGGCGGGCGGGCAGACGCGTTGGAAGAGCGCCGTGCAGATCGCGGTGAACGGGCCGTACACCAATCCGCCGACCGTGAAGCCGAGCAGGCCCGGCAGGATCGCGTCGGAGAGTCCGAGCGGCAGCAGCGCGGCTCCCCAGCCGACGATGATGACCACCACCACGGCCCACAGCGGCCGGTTCCCCAGCAGCCCGGCACCGAGCCCGCCGACCACCGCACCCAACCCGAACACGGTCCAGAAGACCCCGAGCAGACCGGGCGAACCGTGCAGTTCGGTCGCGACATGGATGGGGAGGGCGACTTCGACGGGCCCGTAGAGAAAGAAGAACACACAGGTGACGGCCGTGAGCCCGAACAGACGGGGCTGCCGGACGATGGTGCTCCAGCCGCCGCCGGCCGTGCCGGCCCCGGTCGCGGGCCTCGTGCCGGTCGCGACCGCGCTGCCCGTCGCCGTCTCCGTGCTCACCGCGCCCCCGGTGGGGTCTCCCCCGGCGGCTGTCGAGGTGGCCCTCGCTCGGTGCTCCGTCGCGGGGTGGACCGCCTCGCTGCCCGCCGTCACTCCCGCGCCGCTCGCCTGCCGCCACAGGACCCACCGGCAGCACACCGCCAGGGCCGCGAAGCTCGACGCGTCGGCCGCGATCACCCATCCGGGACCGGCCAGTGCCGTCACCGCGCCCGCGAGCGCCGGCCCGACCACGACGGCCGCCGTGGTGAAGGTCGACAGCAGGGCGTTGCCGGCGATGCGGTCCTCGTCCGGGAGCACTTCGGCGACCAGGGTGTACGTACCGGCGCTGCCCCAGGCGTGCAGCAGCGAGGAGACCGCGAGGAGGGCGACGTATCCGGACGGGGAGAGCGTGCCCGCGACGGCGAGCACCGCGATCGTGCCCAGCGCCACCGCCCGCAGGGCCGCGTCGACGAAGACCAGCCGGGCCCCGGCGAAGCCCCGCACCAGCCGCCCGAACAGCGCCGCGCCGATCGTGGCGGGCAGCGAGTACGCCGCCACGGCGAGCCCGGTCCACACGCCCTCCAGGCCCGCCGGCGCGATCTCCATGGCGAGCCAGGCCACCGCGACCAGGCTCATCCCGTCGCCCAGCGCCGACACCAGCAGCCCCGGCAGCAGACGACGCAGCAGCGGCTGCCCCATGACCCGCCCGTACGCCCCGAAGCGCGGCCCGCTCATCGGCTTCACCCCTCCCTGTTCCCGGGCCAGCGTGCAACCTCGACCCGGGTCGAGGTCCAGCCCCGCCGCTACGACGGACGAGCGGCGCCGTATGTGACAGGGCCCGCTGTCCCGGTATTCGCCCACGGGGCCAACTCCCCGTTGTCGTCCTCCTGTTGCTCGGCCCAGCGTGGTGATCAGGACGCTGCGGAGCCGTCCGGCAGGGCGAGGGGATGGCCTCATGGCGCGGCTCGACGGATTGCCGGCTCCGGTCGCGGCGCGCGGGCCGAGTTCGAGGCTGCACACTGTCCCCATGACACGCATGAGGAAGATCGCAGTGCTGCTGGCGGCCGCCTCGGCCACACTGCTCGCGATACCCCCCACCTCCGCCTCCGCCATCCCCCAACGTCCCCTGTTCCACGAGAACTTCGACCATCTGCCGCTGGGTCCGGTCACCGCCGGCCGCGGCTGGACCACCGACACCTCGGACGGCTCGCTCAGCGTCGAGCGCAGCGCCGACGGCCACGGGCGCGAGCTGCGCCTGCACACCGAGGGCAACGGCCGCGCCTTCCTCGTCCTCTCCGACCTCGCGCCCCCCGGCAACAGCTTCTGGGCCCGGCTGCGGCTGCGAGTGGAGCGGTTCCCCGTCGCTCCCGACTGGGCGCACTGGACCCTCGCGGAGGCCTCCGGCTCCGATCTGCCCACGCTGGTGCGGCCGTTGGGCGGCCAGTACGTCCCCACCGAGAAGGCGAACTTCTTCGGCGTGGGGTCCGACCTCGGCCCCACCGGTGACTGGACCGCGTGGCGGACCTCCGCCCCTGCCACCGCGGGGAGTTGGAGCTGCGTCGAGTTCCACCTCGACGCGACCGACAACCGCGTCACCGTCTATCTGGACGGCAGGGAGCAGTCCGACCTGACCGTCTCCACCGAGCAACACGGCGGTACGGCCGACGACTTCGTCTTCCCGCGCTTCGACCGGCTCAAGCTGGGCTGGCAGTTGTACCAGGCCGACCCCACGCCGTCCTCGTACGACCTGCGGATGGACGACGTGACGCTGAGCACCCGGCGTGTGGGCGGGTGTGCCTCATGACGGGCGGTCTGTCGCGCCGAGGCGTGCTGGGAGGAATGGCCGCGGGAATCGCCCTGGCCGCCACGGCGGTTCGCCCGGCGGGAGCGGCAGGGGTGTCCCGGGTCGCAGGGGCGTCCGGGGCCACAGGGGCTTCCGGGGCGCCGGGGTGGAGCCGGGAGCCTTATGTCCCGCTGGCCGTCGGTCCCGGTGGTGGGCCGGCGGGATCGGACCGGGTCCATGTCCTCAAGGTCGGCCCCGACAGCGCGCCCACCGTTCTGGTCCTGGTCCCGGGGATGTTCGGGGCGGCCAACGACTTCCGGCTCGTCGCCCGGGACCTCGTGGCGGCCGTACCAGGGCTCCAGGTGTGGGCGTTCGACCGGCGGGAGGAGAACCTTGCCGACCGTGCCGGGTTCTTCACCGCCGACCCGGCCGCGTACTACCTGGACGGCCACTACCGCTCGCAGAACCCGGGCACATCCGCCTTCGCGGGCCGCTGGGGCCTCGCCCGCACCCTGGAGGACCTGCGCCGCGTCGTACGGGCCGCCGCCCGGGGCGGTAGGCGCGTGGTGCTCGGCGGGCACTCCTGGGGTGCCACCACGGCGATGACGTACGCCGCCTGGGACTTCGGCGGATGCCCCGGCTACCAGGATCTCGCCGGGCTCGTCGTGGTCGACGGCGGGGTGCGCGGGGCGTTCGACGGGACCGGGGAGCCGGTGCAGGACTCGCCCGAGGAGGTGCGGGAACGGCTCGCGGCCATCGACGCCGGGGCGGTCTTCGACCTGACCCTCAGCGCCGTCGGACTGGGCGAGCGGGCGGAGAGCACCCAGATCTGGTACCAGCTCGCGGGCTGGTACGCCCACCGCGACCCGCAGGGCCGCTCGGTCCTCCAGGCCCGGATGCCCGACGCCCTGCGGCCGCCCGTCCCGGTCACCAACGCCGGTCTCCTCGGCACCCTGGTGGACGCCGGCTTCGGCTGGCCCAACGACATCAGCGTGCACTCGGGGCACCTCGCCGACACCGGAGACGTCCGTGGCTGGGTCGACGCCGGCATCACACCCCTGGAGCGGGTGGCGACGGCGTACGCGGGCGGCCCGCTCCCGGCCGTGTGGGAGTGGTACTGGCCGGCCCGGCTCTCGGTGGACCTCGATGTCGCGGACGCCTACGCCGACACCGGGCCGACCCGTTCTCTGGGACTGCGGCTGCTGCACGCCGCTGCCCTGGACATCCCGCTCTACGTCTTCCAGACCAGCTACGCCAAGGGGACGATCGAGTCGGCCGCCCGCCAGGTCGTGGCCGACTCCCGTATCCCGTACGCGACTTTTCGGACGGACGACGGGATGAACCACCTCGACCCGCTGTTCGCGGCCCCCGCGCACAACACACTCACCCGCACCCTCGCCCCCTTCCTCGCCGCGCTGCCGGTCACGGCCGGGCCCTGACCAGCCCGGCGTCGTAGGCCATGATCACGGCCTGTGTCGACCAGCCCATGCCCGGGCGCGCTCTCCGGCGGTCGCGGCGGTGCGTGTGCCGAGCCGTTGCCCCATGCCCAGCGAGAACGCGCCCACCCGCTTGCCGGCCACGCTGCTCAGCCCGGCCAGCTCGATGACCTCCTCCACCCGGCGGCGCGAGATGCCGTGCGTGTGCGCGAGGGCCATCAGATGGTTGAACGCCGTGCGCCCAGGATGGACGGATTTCGCCTCCAGAAGGGTGCCGATCTCCTGCAGGGGAGTGGAGTGCCCGGCGTAGGCGCGTCCGTTGACGGTGACCGTACCGGCCGTCGGGGCGTCCAGACCGACGATCATCCGCATGGTCGTGGACTTGCCGGCGCCGTTGGGCCCGAGGAACCCGGTCACCTCACCGGGCCGGACGGTGAAGCTCAGCCGGTCCACCACCGTCTTGTCGCCGTACCGCTTCGTCAGCTCGCGTGCTTCGATCATGGGCGGGGGCCTTTCTCGCCTCGGACACCGCCACGGACGTGCCGTGGCTCGCGTCTTCGAAGCTAGGGCCGGGCCGCCGCACTGGGACCACAGGGGAGTCTTCGGGGGGCCCGGTGGTACCGCGGTACCACCGGACGCCCCGTCGGCTCATACTTCGCGGTGATCGATGCCGAGCAGGCTCGCCGCGGCCCGGAAGTCGGCGCCGTGGTGGCCGACGGCGAGGGACCAGTGGTGGCCCACGCCGGTGGCACTCCACGCGTCGACCCACTCGCCGGGATCACGGCCGAAGTCCACGCGGCTGGTGGTGTTGCCGATCCGCAGCAGCGGTCCGGGCACGACGGTGCCCTCGGACGTGATGAACGACAGGCTGCCGTCCGTGTCCTGCCCGAGGCCGAGGAGGGTGACCGGGCCGTGCCGGACGTCGAACTCGACGCTGACGCCCCAGCCGCGCTTGCCGTGGTAGACGCCGAGACCGCGCAGCAGCGGATCGCGGGCGCTGACCGCGAGGTGGGCGGGCCCGTCGTGGCCCATCTCCACCACTCCGTCCTGGAAGTCGAGTGCCTGGATCTCGGTGAAGGAGCCCCCGGCGCCCACGCTCTGCGAGGCCAACTGGGCCACGCTGGTGCGCAGTTCGTACTCGCCCGCCGCTGGGACTCCCCGGGCGGTGAGCAGGGAGGCGCCCAGGATCATGCCGGCACCGAGCCGTTCGTGCAGCTCGCCGTCGAGTCCCCGGTGGTAGTAGGCGAGTGAGTCCAGTGCGAAGTCCTCGACCAGCCGGTCGAGCGCCACGGACACGGTCGCGCCCCAGGCGAAGTCCTCGTCCACCACGCTCTCGTCGAGGGTGAAGACCCGGCGGGCCAGCTCCATGCGCGCGCGGGTCTCCGCCTCGGTGACCTTCTCCACCCGGTGCCGCAGATCGTCGAACTCCAGCACCTCGACATGGGAGCCGAAGGTCGACGGCAGCAGGGTCAGATCGGTCGACACATCGAGCATGCCGGGATACAGATGCCCCATCAGACCGTGCCGGGCGTGCCGCAGTGCCGCCCGGACATGGGCCGCGCGGATCCACTGCTCCACCCGCCGCCACGCCGACTCCTGGCGCAGCCAGCCCGACACCGACCGGAAGGGGATGCCGGCCCGCCGGAACACATTGCCGACCTCCGGCACCGAGCACTGCGCGCAGTAGGCCAGCCAGGCCCCCGTGTCGAAGGAGGCGTGGTCCATCCGCTCGGACGGCTGGAGGTCGACGACCAGCACCGGGGTGTGCGAGCGCTTGGCGATCGGCAGCACCATCGACGAGGTCAGATAGGTGGTCAGGAACAGCACGATCAGATCGCAGTCCGTACGGCGCAGACGTTCGGCCGCGGCCGCGCCGTCCTGGGCGTCGGAGATGAAGCCCACGTCCGTCACGTCCGCGTCCATCCGCCGCAGACGCTCCGTGACGTAGGCGGCGGACTCCTTCAACTGCGGCAGCAGATCGGGGAACTGGGGCCAGTATGTGCCGAGCCCTCCGGCGACCAGGCCGATCCGGGGGCGGCGGCGGTGCACCGGAGGGAGCAACTCCTCCAGGGGCAGGGAGTGTTCGGCGGTGGTCATGACGCTGGGTGCTCCTTCGGAGGGTGCGCTGCGGGGGTCAGGCCCGGGCCACGCCCAGATCCGCCGGGGCGGTGGCGGCCTGGGGCGAACGGCGGATGAGGACCCGGACGATGTACACGCCCGCCACCGCCGACGCCGCCATGCAGGCGGTGATCGACCAGAGCAGGACGGAGGCGCTGTACTCCATCAGGGCCGGCGTGACGAACGCGACGCCCGCGAAGACCCCGCGGGAGAGGGCGTAGGTGAGGCCCTGGGTGGTGCCCCGGGTGTCCGGGGGCAGGGTGAGCTGGGACCACACCTTGTAACTGGCCTCTCCGGCGAAGGGGTTGGAGATCTGGTACAGCACGAAGAAGACCAGCATGCCGACGAGCGCGCCGGCGGTGACGGAGGCGATGCAGAACGCGACGATCTGCACGACCGTGAACACGTAGAACAGCCGGTCCCGCAGGGGAGTGTCGGCGATCCGCACGAACACGAACGTCAGCACGAGCGCGATCGGCAGGAAGGCGAGGTTGATGCCGGTGGCCAGACTCTGCGAGGCGCCGCTGACCGTGACCAGGAGATAGGTGCCGAACTGGCCGAAGGTGTTGGCGCCGATGCCCCAGGTGACGTAGTAGGCGAAGGTCGCGGCCATGGGCAGGAGTGCGGCACGGTTCATGATGTTCTTGAGTGCGATACCGCGCGGGGCCTCCAGTTCGGCGGCCTCCTGCGCCACCTCCGCGTCCGACGGTTCGTCGGCCAGCTCCAGACGGGAGCGGAGCTGCCAGGTCACCAGCGCGGCGACCGCCAGATGGCCGGTGATGATCCGTGCCCCCGTCATGCCGGTGTCCGACAGGAGATAGCCGAGGAAGATCACCACGACGATGCCCGCCACCCACATGACCTGCGTGAACGACACCAGACGGGCCCGGCCGTCGGAGGGCGCCGCGTCCGAGACCACGGCCAGGGACGTCGGCAGATCGGCCCCGGCGGCGAGGCCGGCCACGAGCACCCCGATGAACAGCACGACGTCGTCGGGCGCGAGGGTGATGACGATCGCGCCCAGCGCGTAGCAGAAGATGTCCCAGTTGTAGACGCGGCGGCGGCCGAACATGTCGGCCAGCCGCCCGCCCACCAGGGAGCCCACGGCGATGCACCCGGTGACGATGGCGCTGATCGCGCCCGCCATCCAGACACCCATGTCGTAACTGTGCCGGTAGATCGCCAGGTTGACGGCGATGCTGACGATGAGGGCGGCGTCGAGGTAGGAGGCCATGCCCGACAGGGCCGCCACCTTCCACAGGCGCCAGGGGATGGGCTGTTCCGAGCGATGGGGGGAGATCGGGGTTCGGACCATGATGCGACTCCGTCGTCGTCTGGGGATGGGCCGAGAGCGGATGGTGCGAGTGCGAGGGGGGACGTAGCGACTGTGAAGTCGGTGCGCAGTGAATATAGGGAGGGAAAAACGTTCCAACAACCCCTCATGCGGCCATTCGCAGGAACCCGTGTCCGCCTTCTTCCCGTCCTCCGGATCCGGTGCCAACATTGCAGGTTGTCGACCACATGGCCCGTGTAAAACGTTTTTGACCGTGAGGACGCCTCGTGATCTCCTCCGCGCTCCAGCAGCTGTTCGACGACCCGCCCCGGGACTTCGGCCCCACCCCGCTGTGGTGGTGGTCGGGCGCGAGGGTCACCCGTGAGCGCCTCGCCTGGCAGATGCGCCGGTTCGCGCAGGGCGGCGTCCACAACCTCGTGGTCATCAACCTCGCCCCGGCCGGCCCCGGTTTCGGCGCCCCGGCCGACGACCCGGCCTGGTTCGGCGAGGAGTGGTGGGCCCGCTTCACCGACGCCTGCGAGATCGCCCGGGACCTGGGTATGCGGCTGTGGTTCTACGACCAGATCGGGTTCTCCGGCGCCAACGTCCAGGGCGCCGTCACCCGACTGCACCCGGAGGCGAGAGGCCTCGCCCTGCGCCTTCGCCGGACGACGGCCGACGGCGGCACGGTGGAACCGGGGAGCGCGGAGACCCTCGTGGGTGTCTACGGCACCGACGGCCGGCGGCTGCCGGTCGCCGCGGCGGCCGGGGGCGGCGAGGTCGACCTGGTCACCGCGGTCCCCACGGCCTTCGACTACCTGGACCCGGACGCCGTCGGGCTGCTCCTGGACACGGTCCACCACGAGTTCGACCGCCGCGTCCCCGAGTACCTCGGCAACGTCGTCGCGGGCAGCTTCCAGGACGAGCTGCCCGGCACCAACTCCTGGAGCCACCGCCTGCCCAAGGAGTTCCTGGCCCGGCGCGGCTACGACCTCCTCGACCATCTTCCGGCCCTCTTCCACGACCTCCCGCAGGCCGCGAAGATCCGCGCCGACTACTACGCCGTCCGCGCCGAACTCACCGAAGAAGCCCTGTTCCGACCCTTCGCCGCCTGGCACGAGGAACGCGGCATGCTCCTGGGCTGCGACCAGAGCCACCCGGCCCGCTCCGGCTTCCCGGCCCAGTCCACACAGATCTACACGGACTACTTCCGCACCCACCGCTGGTTCGGCGCCGCCGGCAGCGACCACCACGGCGACTCCAAGGTCCACTCCTCGATGGCCCATCTCCATGGCCATGAGCGCGTGTGGATCGAGGCGTTCCACTCCTCCGGCTGGGGCGGCACCCTGGAGGACACCTACGACTGGCTGCTGCCGTTCCTGCGCAGCGGCGCCAACCTGTACAACCCGCACGCCAGTTACTTCGGCACCGCGGGCGGATGGTTCGAATGGGCGCCGCCGTCCACCGACTGGCGCCAGCCCTACTGGCAGCAGTACCCGGCCTTCTCCCGGGCCGTCGCCCGTATCTGTTCGATCATGTCCTGGGGCACCTACAGCGCCGATGTCGCGGTCCTGCATCCCACCGCCACCATGCAGGCCCTCATCCCGCTGGACGCGCCGATCCAGCACTTCGGCGACGGCCGACTGGGCGAGGCCCACGCCGACGTCGACGAGACCCAGCGGCACTACCTCGGCCTGTGCGGCACCAACAACTGGCTGCGGCCCCGGACCGGTGCCCTCGACCGCCACGGCATCCCCTTCGACGTCATCGACGACGCCTCGGTGCAGCGGGGGTCGGTACAGCGGGAGACGGCCACCGAAGGTGCCCTGCGCGTCGGGGAGTTGGCGTACCGCGCGGTGCTGCTGCCCTCGGCGAGCGTCCTGGAGGAGGGCACGGCCCGGCGGCTGACCGAACTGCTCGACGCGGGCGGGCGGGTGGTCGTCGTGGGCCGCCCGCCCGAGGCGGCCGCCGGGATGGGCGGTGACGACACCGTCGTGGCGGCGCTGAGCGCCCATCCACGGCTGGAGCGGGTGGACGACGCCGAGGCGGGAGGCGACGCCGTGGCGGGGGTCGCCGGGTACGCGCGGGGTGAAGTGCCGCTGCTCGTACGGCGGTCGGGCGGCCAGGCGGTCGCGCTGGTGACCGGGGCCTTCCCCGACGCCCGCACCGATCCGGCGAACGGCGACCACACCGTCGACCCGGCGCGCTACGCCCGCACCAGGACCGTCACCGTACGCGCCCCGGTCTCCGAGGCCGAGGTCTGGAACCCGGCGACCGGCGCCCGTCACCCCGCCCGCGTCACCGCATCCGACGGCGCCTCGGTCGTCGAAGTGCCCTTGGCGGGTGCCCCCGCCGCCCTCGTCGTATGGCGCGAGGGCACCCCGGCGACCCGGCCGACGGCGCGACCGCGCGCAACGGTGCGCACCGTCGACCTGTCGACCGGGTGGGAGGGCCGCCTGGTCCCCACCCTGGACAACACCTGGGGCGATCTCGCCCTGCCCCCCCGGCTCGTCCGTCGACGAGCCGCAGATCTGGACCATGCGGGCGACCGAGACCGGTGCCGGCTGGGAGGAGACACGGGCGACCTACGGCAACCGGGTGCGCGTCCTTCATCCGGTGCCCGCGGCCGAGGCCCCCCAGCCGCTGGACCGCGCGAGTGTCCTGCGCGTCCTCGACGGTGAACAGCCCCTCGCGGACGACGACTGGACCGTGGCGCTGTTCTCGTCGAGCCGCGGGATCCCGGACCCGGACGGCCTGCTGGGCAACAAGGGCCTGGTTCCCGAGGAGTTCGTGCGCGTCCCGGTTCCCTGCGGCGCGACCGTCGCCCGGGTCAGGGCCGTTGTCGTCACCGACCACCGCGGCCCGGCCGATCTGCACATCGGCGCGGCGGCGACCAAACGGGTGTGGTGGAACGGCGAACGGCTGGAGACCGGCAGCGGATACCGGGTGTCGGCCGGGGTGGACGTGGACCGCCCGCACAACGTCCTGGAGTACGAACTCTCCGACGCCCAGGACCGGCCCTCGCAGATCTCCGCCGCATCCCATGCCCCGCTGGGCAGTTACTTCTGTCTGGCCCACCCGGGCGGATTCGCGGAGCGCCCGCAGTTCATGTGCCTGCCCGACGACGTGCGCCCGGCCGGCGGGATCACCTGTCGAGGCCGGCTGCTCGTGGCGCACGCCGACCCGCGGGCCGTGCTCGTGGTGGGGGCCGCGGTGGGCGTCACCGTGCTGCTCGACGGCGCCGTCGTGGCGCGCCAGGAGAAGGTGCAGTACTACGAGGCCGACTGGGGCGCGGTGCCCATGTTCTTCCGGCACGAACTGGCTCTCGGCGAGGGCGATCACGTGCTGGAGGTGGTCGCCGACGGCGACCGTGCCCGGGACGCCGTCTTCGTCGACCTCGTGGCGGACGGGACCGCGCTGGTGAGCGGGGCCGGGTGGGAGGCGCGGACGGGGGAGTGGCGTGGACACACCGTCGAACATCTCGGCAGATGGGGGGAGTTGGGGCACTGCCATGCGGCGGTACGACCGCACCCGCTGCCGGACACCGAGTGGCTGGGCGGCGCCCCGGTTCTGGGCACCGCCGTACCGCCCTGGCGCTGTACGGATGACGTCCGCGAGAGGGCACAGCGCTTCCGGTTCACCGTGCCGCCGGGAACCGTGTCGCTCGACCTGCCGCTTGAGCCGGCTGCCCGGGTGGAGATGGCGGGCGGCCCCGAACTCGCCCTGCGGGGACAGAAAGTGACCTGGGATCAGCCCCTGCCGGAGGCCGCGGACATCGAGGTCGTCACCGAGCCCACGGCCGTCCTGCGCGGCGGTTCGGCCTGGCGCGGGCCGGTGCGCGTCCGTACCGAACCGGCGCCGTTGCCGCTGGGGGAGTGGCGGCAGTGGGGGCTGGGCAGTTGGACCGGCGGAGTGACCTATGCGCGCACCCTGGAGGTCCCGGCCGGGCCGGACCCGGTCCTGGATCTGGGGCGGGTGCGCGGGAGCGTCGCGGTCGCGGTCGACGGGGAGCCGGTCGGTGAGGCGTTCTGTGCCCCCTACCGCTTCGAACTGCGGGGCGCCGCCGGGCGGACCGTCCGGCTCGAAGTGACGGTCCGCAACACCCTTGCCCCGTATCTCGCCGAAGCCACCCCGACGGCCTGGGCGTTCGAGTCGCAGCTGCCGAGCGGACTGCTGGGGCCGGTCACGCTGGAGATCGCGGGGTCAGCCGCCGGAGCGTGACCGGGTGGAGTCCCGCAGGACCAGTCCGGGCGCGAACACCCTTGTCTCATGGGCGTGTTCGGCCCGCGCCTCCACCTCGTCGAGGAGCATCTCCACGGCCGCCCTGCCGAGATCCTCGACGGGCTGACGGACGGTCGTGAGGGTCGTACCGACGAAGCTGGCGATGTCGAGGTCGCCGTAGCCGACGACCTGTACGTCCTCGGGCACCTTCACACCGCGTTCGGCGAGACCGCGGCACAGTCCGGCGGCGAGGAAGTCATTGGTGCAGAAGACACCGTCGGGCAGCTCGTCGAGCCCTCGGGCGATCTCCAGGCCGTACGCCACCGTCATCTCCTCGGCGAGGACCTGGCCGAGGCGGGCCTCGCGTCGGCTGCGCACGGCCTGGCGGGCGCCCTGGTGACGGTCGGCGCACTGCCGTATCGACCGCTCCCCGTTCACCACCAGGATGTCGCGCGCCCCGCACTCCAGCAGATGCTGCACGGCGATACGGCCGCCGGTGATGTCGTCGACGGAGACGGAACAGCCCTCCTGCGCGGGCATCGCGCGGTCCGCGAGGACCAGGGGGATACCGCGCTCGCGCAGCCGGGTGAGCCGGGTGGGGTCGGCGCTGAGCGGGACCACCACGGCGCCGACGGCCCGCTGCTCGACCAGCATGGTGAAGTAGCCCTGCTCGCGCTCCGGGGCGTCCCCGCTGTGGCAGAGGACGAGGGAGTAGCCGTGGTCGTAGGCGGCGTCGGCCGCGCCCCTGGCGATACGGGCGTAGAAGGAGTTGGTCACGTCGGGCAGCACCAGTCCGATCGAGGACGAGTGCCCGGTGCGCAGACCGGCGGCGCCCGGGTGGGGGACGTAGTCGAGCGCCGCGACCGCGTCGCGAACCCGCTCCGCGGTGCGGGCGTTGACGCGCTCGGGGCGGTTGAGAACGTTCGACACCGTCGACACCGAGACCCCGGCGGCGGCCGCTACGTCCTGGATACGGGCGGGGCGAACCGGAATGGTGTCCACCCCCTCGCTGTGACAGCCGCGCCACCAGGCACGACGTGGTCCTTGCAGGCGGACGGAAGTCTACCCCGGCCGGGGTTGCATCGTTTTGACGAGTATCTCCATTCCATAAACTAAGTGCATGATTCTCTTGTGTGAGTACTTGCCTACCGGAATAGGAGAATGTACTTTCCGGCGCTAGGCAATCTCCCCTCACCTCCCTCGGACGACGGCGTCCGAACTCCCCGAGGAGGCACCTTGCGCAGGCTGCTCATCGGCACGGTCACCGCGGCCGCGGTGCTGCTGGCCGGCTGTTCCTCCCACTCGGACACCGCCCCCGACACGGAGGCGAGCGGGTCCCCGGCCGCCGGCGCCTCCGCGAAGGCCTCGTCCGACTTCGGCACGCTGAAGAACGTGTGCGGTCCCGGCACCGCGAAGTCCTCCGGTGTGCAGGGCGTCACCGGCTCCTCGATCCGGGTCGGCGTGCTGACCGACCTCGGCTTCACCAAGAACTCCGAATTCCCGGACGCGGCCGAGGTGTTCACCTCGTGGTGCAACGCGGCCGGCGGCATCGACGGCCGCAAGCTCGTCCCGGTCACCCGCGACACCGGGCTGATGCAGGTCCGTGAACAGGTCCTGGCCGCCTGCAAGGCGGACTTCGCGCTGGTCGGCGGCGGTGCCGCGCTGGACGGTCTGGGGGTGGCCGACCGGCTCAAGTGCCTGCTGCCCGACTTCCCGGCCCAGTCCACCCAGGCCGTGGGCTCCGACCTCCAGGTCCTGGCCACCGGCGCCGGGGTCGGCTACTTCCCCTATGCCGGCTACTACCGCTGGCTGCTGAAGGACAAGTACCCCGGCTCGGCCGGGAAGGTCGGCATCATCGCCGGCGACAGCCCGGTCAGCAAGACCTTCGCCGCCCAGTACACCGAGGGCGTCGCGGGCCTCGGCGGCAAGGTCACCTACAACGACCTCTACCCGGCGGCCGGCGTCGCCGACTGGACGCCGTACGCCCAGAAGATCAAGAGCAAGGGTGTCAAGGGCCTCACCTTCCTCGGTGACTTCGCCAGTCTCGCCAAACTGGAACAGGCGCTGACCGCCATCGGCTACGCGCCCGACTGGATCGACGCCAACAGCAACGCCTACGGACCCGCCTTCCCCCAACTCGCCGGAACCGCCCTGGCCACCCAGCACAACTACGCCGAACTCTCCGCCACCGCACCGCTGGAGAGCGCCGCCGCCAACCCGGCCACCCAGCAGGTCATCGATCTGTTCAAGAAGTACGCCCCCGGCAAGCAGGTCACCTTCCCGGTGCTGCGCGCCTTCTCCGCCTGGCTGCTGTTCGCGACCTCCGCCCGCGACTGCGCCACCCTGACCCGCACGTGCGTCTACCAGAACGCGCTCAAGCAGACCGCCTGGACGGGCGGCGGGCTCCAGGCCCCGGCCGATCTGAGCAGGAACGACGTTCCGCCCAAGTGCTACTCCATCGTCGAGACCACGGCCAAGGGCTGGCGGCCGGCGGACTTCGGGCCCGACACCGGCGCCTACCGCTGCGACGCGCCCGCCTACAAGTACAAGGGCGACTACGGCAAACCGGCGACCCTCGCCTCCGTGGGCAAGTCCCTCTCCGATCTCAGGTGAGCCCGGCACCGTCGTGACCGTCGACCGCTCGGGCCCGCACCGGCGGGTCTACTGGCAGTCGGAGACCCGGCCGCACACCGACGACCGCGAGACCGGCATCGCCACGGTCCGCTCCCTGCTGGACGACATCGTGCGCCGCCAGCTCGTCGCCGACGTGCCCCGCTGCACCCTGCTCTCCGGCGGTCCGGACTCCTCCGCGATGACCGCGATCGCCGCCCGTCAACTCGGCGGGCGAGCACGGCGAGAAGGTGCGCAGCTTCGCCGTCGACTTCGTGGGCCAGACCGACCACTTCGTCGCCGACGAACTGCGCGGGCCCCCCGACACGCCCTTCGTGCACGACGTGGCCCGTACCTCGCACACCGAGCACCAGGACATCGTGCCGCGACCACCGGCTCGTCGTGTACGTCTACAACACGCCCTGGGCGCTGAAGTCCTTCGACGGCAGGGAGAAGAGCCTGCTGCGGGAGGCGACCGCCGACGTCCTGCCGAAGTCGGTGTACGACAGGGTCAAGGGCCCGTATCCCTCCACCCGGGACCCCAAGTACGCGGCGGCCCTCCAGGATCAGGCGAAGGATCTACCGGCACGGCCCTCCCACCCGGTCTTCGACCTCGTCGACCACGACCGCCTGCGCCGGGTCGCCCACCGCGCGGAGCCCGTGAACACGCAGGCCGAGCGCCGCGGCCTGGAACGCGCGCTGGGCCTGGCCGTGTGGAGGGAGCTGTACCGCCCGGAGATCCGGCCGGCCTCGGGCGCGCGCGGCTGACGTACGGCGGACCCGGCTACCGGGCGGTGATCCCGGCGAGGATGAGTTCGATCCCGGCGAGGAACTCCGCCCGGTCGTCATGGTCCCGCATCTGGGCGGCGACGGCGCGGGTGAACGGGTAGGCGGCGGCGTCGAGTCCTGCCCATGCGTCGGCCACGGCGCCCAGGAACTCGGTCCGGTCGGTGTCCGGCTGGAGTGTCTCGCCGACGACGGCGTTCTGCCCCGCCACGCCGAGGACGTAGTTCACCAGCGTGGACGCCACGGTGAACTGGGACCGGTCGGGCACGCCCAGCGCCTGGACCTGGCGCCCGACGCGTTCGAAGACCCCCAGCATCGGGGGCTGCCACGAAGCGCGGGCGAGCTGTGCGCCGACCCACGGGTGGGCGTCGATCGCGTCGAACACGCCGAGGGCGAGGGCGCGGATCGCCTCCTGCGGCGTCGCGTCGGCGTCGTCGGGGGGAACGGTGGTGGCCATGACCGCCTCGGTGGCGGCGGCGAGGAGCTCGGCCTTGCCGGTGACGTGCCAGTAGATCGCCCCGGGCCCGGTCGTGAGGCGCTCGGCGAGCGCGCGGAACGTCAGACCGCCCTCGCCCACCGTGTCGAGAAGCTCCACGGCGGCGCCGACGATGCGCTCCCGGGAGAGCGGTTCCTGCCGTCGTTCCGGACGACGTGCCCTGGTTGCCATGGCGCCATCCTAGACCGCCCTGGAACGGCGTTCCAGCTTGACAGTGTCTGGAACGACGTTCCATGCTGAGGGCGCTGGAACGTCGTTCCAGTCGTGTTGTGCCGCGTGTCCGCCCAGCGGTCCGCGCTCGGAAAGGGAAGCACCATGACCACGGTCACGATCATCGGCGCCGGACTCGGCGGCCTCACGCTCGCCCGCGTCCTGCATGTCCACGGCATCCCGGCCACCGTCTACGAGGCCGACGCCTCCCCGACGGCGCGTGCGCAGGGCGGGATGCTCGACATCCACGACCACGACGGCCGGCTCGCCCTGGCGGCGGCCGGCCTGACCGACGAGTTCCGGGCTCTGGTCCTGGAGGGCCGCGAGGCGACCCGCTTCGTCGGCCTCGACGGGACCGTCCTGCTCGACATACCCGACGACGGCACGGGCGGCCGCCCCGAGGTGCAGCGCGGCGAACTACGGCGGATCCTGCTCGAATCGCTCCCGGCCGGCACCGTCCGGTGGGGCCACAAGGTCACCGCCACCCGCGCCCTCGGCCGTGGCCGCCACGAGGTGACCTTCGCCGACGGCGGCACGGTCCGGACGGAGGTCCTGGTCGGCGCGGACGGCGCGTGGTCGCGGGTCCGCCCGCTGCTGTCGGCCGCGACCCCCGAGTACGTCGGCAGGTCGGTCGTGGAGACCTATCTGTACGACGCCGACACCCGCCACCCCGCGGCCGCGAAGGTGGTCGGCGGCGGGGCGCTCTTCGCGCTCGCACCCGGCAAGGGCATCCAGGCGCACCGGGAGAGTGGCGGCACCCTGCACACCTATGTGGCGCTCACCGAGTCCCAGGACTGGTTCGCCGCCATCGACTTCACCGACCCCGCCGCGGCCACCGCGCGGATCCTGCGGGAGTTCGACGGCTGGGCACCGGAGCTGACGGCGCTGATCACCGACAGCGACACCGCGCCGGTCCTGCGCACCCTTCACACCCTGCCAGCCGAGCACCGCTGGGACCGGGTGCCGGGAGTCACCCTGCTCGGCGACGCCGCCCACCTCGCGGCCCCGAACGGCGAGGGAGCCAACCTCGCCATGTACGACGGCGCCGAACTCGCCCACGCCCTCGCCGCGCACCCCGACGACATCGAGGCCGCGCTCACCGCCTACGAGGAGCGCCTGTTCCCGCGGAGCATCGCCGCCGCCGTGGAGGGCAACCGACTCAACGAGTCACTGTTCGGCGACGACACACCCCATGGCCTGATCAAGATGTTCAACGACCAGGGAGGCAGCCGGTGAGGGGGCCGACCCCTCGACTTCCCGGGCGCGTACCCGGGTCCGTCCGACGGGCGTCTCAGCCGTCCCGGCCCTGCCAGGTCGTCACACAGATCTCGTTGCCCTCCTGGTCGGCGAGCACCCAGAACGCGGGAGCGCGGGCCGCGGAGACGAGGCGGCCGCCGGCCGCCAGCGCGGTCTCGATCCGCCGGGGTGCCTCGTCGTGCGGAACGCAGAGGTCGAAGTGGACGCGATTGCGCTGCGGGCGCGGCCGGTCCATCCGCTGGAACCAGAGGGCCGGCCCTTGTCCGACCGGGTCGACGAGCGGATCCTCCGGTCCCTCCGCGCCGGGTTCGTCGGTGTAGCCGAGCACCGCTTTCCAGAACGGGCGGATCCCGGCGATGTCCATCGCGTCGATCGCGATCTCCAGCACCTGGACGGACCGTGGTGCCGCCGTGCCGATCTCGGGCTCGGTCACCAGCCCCGAGGCGGCCGCAGTGGCGGAGATCCGACGCGCCAGTTCGACGTCCCGGGCGGTGACCGCCGCCCGGTCCACGGACTGAAGAGTGAGGACGACACGGTCGGGGCGGACATCGATCCGAAGGTGCCGGTCGGCATCGTCGCCGCACACCGCGACGGCGTCCGCCGCCAGGCCGATCGCCCGCGCCGACGAGTCGACCGGGACCGACGTCCGCAATGTGCCGAGCAGGAACCGCCACCCGCAGTCCCGCACCGCCTCCGAGGCTTCCCGCCGACTCAATACCTGGTCCATGACGGCATTTTCGCAGCCGGCACCGGAGTCCCGGCCGGGTGGGGCCCCCGTCTACGCCGGTGCCGGCGCCTGCTCGGCGGTCCGCTCCAGCCGTACGATCACGCTCTTCGACGTCGGTGTGTTGCTGATGTCGGCGACGCTGTCGAGCGGCACCAGCACATTGGTCTCCGGGTAGTAGGCGGCGGCCGAACCCGGGGGAGTGGGGTAGGAGACGACGCGGAAGGCGTCGGCGCGGCGCTCCGAGCCGTCGGACCAGACACCGACCAGGTCGACGAGGGTGCCGTCCGCCAGGCCCAGGGCGGCCAGGTCCGCCGGACTGACGAGGACGACACGCCGGCCGCCCTTGATGCCCCGGTAGCGGTCGTCCATCGCGTACGGGACGGTGTTCCACTGGTCGTGCGAACGCAGCGTCTGCAGGACCAGGTGGCCCTCGGGCGCCCGGAGCATCGTGAAGTCGTTGACGCTGAAGACCGCCTTGCCGCTGGGTGTGCGGAAGGTACGGGAGTTGACCGGGTTGGGCAGCCGGAAGCCGCCGGGCCGCCGTACGCGCTCGTTGAAGTCCTGGAATCCGTCGACCACTCGGGCGATGCGGTCGCGGACGAGGTCGTAGTCCCGCTCGAAGTCCGCCCAGGGGATGGCGGGTTCGGACCCCAGGACCTTGCGGGCGAGGCGGGTGATGATGGAGACCTCGCTCAGCAGGTGCGGGGACGCCGGGGCGAGACGGCCGCGGGTGGCGTGGACCTCGCTCATGGAGTCCTCGACCGTCATGAACTGCTCCCCGCCCGCCTGGACGTCACGGTCGCTGCGGCCGAGCGTCGGCAGGATCAGCGCGGTGCGTCCGCACACCGCGTGGGACCGGTTCAGCTTGGTCGAGATGTGTGCCGTCAGCCGGCAGTCGCGCAGGGCGCGCTCGGTGACGTCGCTGTCCGGGGTCGCCCGGACGAAGTTGCCGGCGACACCGACGAACACCTTGGCCCGTCCGTCGCGCATGGCCCGGATGGAGTCGACGGAGTCCAGGCCGTGCCGGGTCGGCGGGGTGAACGCGAACTCCCGTCCCAGCCGGTCCAGGAACGGCTGCGGCATCCGCTCCCAGATGCCCATCGTGCGGTCGCCCTGCACATTGCTGTGCCCGCGCACCGGGCACACGCCCGCGCCCGGGCGGCCGATGTTGCCGCGCAGCAGAAGGAAGTTGACGACCTCCCGGATCGTCGGCACCCCGTGCTTGTGCTGCGTCAGGCCCATCGCCCAGCAGACGATGACCCCGCGGCTGGCCAGGACCCGCTCGTGCACCCGCTCGATCTCGTCCCGGGTCAGTCCGGTCGCCTCCAGCACGGAATCCCACGAGGTCTCACGGATGTGCGCCACGAAGTCGTCGTAGCCCGTGGTGTGCTCCTCGATGAACTCCCGGTCCAGGACGGTGCCCGGCTCCTTGTCCTCCGCCTCCAGCAGGAGCAGGTTCAGCGCCTGGAAGAGGGCGAGGTCGCCGCCGGGCCGTATCTGCAGGAACTGGTCGGCGATCTGGGTACCGCGTCCGACGACACCACGCGCCTTCTGCGGATGCTTGAAGCGCAGAAGTCCCGCCTCCGGAAGGGGGTTCACGGCGACGACCTGGCCGCCGCGGCGCTTGGTCTCCTCCAGCGCGGACAGCATGCGCGGGTGGTTGGTGCCCGGGTTCTGCCCCACGACGAAGACGAGATCGCAGTCGTGGAGGTCGTCCAGACCGACACTGCCCTTGCCGATGCCCAGCGTCTCGTTGAGAGCCGAACCGCTGGACTCGTGGCACATGTTGGAGCAGTCCGGCAGGTTGTTGGTACCGAAGGCACGCGCGAACAGCTGGAGCAGGAAGGCCGGTTCGTTGGCCAGCCGGCCCGAGGTGTAGAAGAGCGCCTCGTCCGGGTGGTCCAGGGCGCGCAGCTCGTCGGCGAGCAGGTCCAGGGCCTCGTCCCAGCCGATCGGTTCGTAGTGCGTGGCCCCCTCGCGCAGCACCATCGGCTCGGTCAGCCGGCCCTGCTGGTTCAGCCAGAGGTCCGATCTGCGGCTCAGCTCGTCCACCGAGTGCCGGCGGAAGAAGTCCGCGGTCACCCGGCGGGAGGTGGCCTCGTCGCTGATGTGCTTGGCACCGTTCTCGCAGTACTCGTTGCGGTGCCGTCGGCCCGGCGCGGGCTCGGGCCAGGCGCAGCCCGGGCAGTCGAAGCCCTTCGTCTGGTTGATGGCGAGCAGGGTCAGCGCGGTGCGCCGGGGCGAGGTCTGGCCCAGGGCGTACTTCAGGGCGTGGACGACGGCGGGTGCGCCGGTGGCCCAGGTCTTGGGGGCCGTGACGGACAGCTCGTCCCCGTCCGGCTCATCCGGCTCGTCGAAGTCCCGCATCGGGCGTCACGCCCTCTCTGCTCGTGTGACCCCTCACTGTCGGCCGGGGCGTCGGGCCAGGTCAAAGCGGAAGTTCCGATCGGCTGAGAGGCGACACCGATCACCGCTGGGTGATCGGCGCCACCGGAGCCGGAATCCGGGGCACGGGGGATCATGGGAGAGTGCTGCTGCGCCAACTCGAGTACCTTGTCGCCCTCGCCCGCGCCCGCCACTTCGCGAAGGCGGCGCAGGCCTGCTACGTCTCCCAGCCGACCCTCTCCGAGGGCGTCCGCAAGCTGGAGGACGAGCTGGGCATCCCCCTGGTCCGGCGCGGCCGCAGGTTCGACGGCTTCACTCCGGAGGGTGAGCGGGTCGTCGTGTGGGCGCGGCGCATCCTGGCCGACCGGGACGCGATGCGGGGCGAGATCCAGGCGCTGCGCGCGGGGCTGACCGGCCGGCTGCGCATCGGGACCGTCCCGACGGCGTCCACCGCGGTCGCCCTGCTGACCCAGCCGTTCTGCGCCGCCAACCCGCTCGCCACCGTCCAGGTCTTCGCCGACCTTCAGGCCGTCGACATCGTCAACCGGCTGCGGACGTACGAGCTCGACGCCGCCGTGACCTATCACAGCTCGGTCGTGGGACAGGAGTTCAAGTTCGTCCCGCTGTACCAGGAGCGCTACGTCCTGCTGACCCGGCTCACGGCCCCTGAACCCGGCCCGGTCGAGGTCTCCTGGGAGGAGGCGGCCCAGTACCCCCTGTGTCTGCTGCACCCGATGATGCAGGGGCGCCAGGTCCTCGACGCGGTCTTCGAGACGGTGGGGGTGCCGGTGACGCCCAGGGTCGAGACCGACTCCATCGCTTCCCTGTTCGCGCAGGTCAGAGCCGGTCACTGGGCGAGCATCGTGCCGCACACCTGGCTGCATGTCTTCGGCGTCCCCGCGGGCATGCGCGCCGTCCCCCTGGTCCGCCCGGTCCGTACGGAACGGATCGGCCTGGTGCTCCCGGCCCGCGAACCCGTCCCGGTGATCGGCCAGGCCCTGATCGACGTCGCGGCCCGCGCCGGTATCGCGGCAGCACTGGAGCAACTGCCCGACTAGGGCGTGTTGCGAAAGTCCCGCCTGCCGCTCGACGCCTGGCACGCACTCTCGCCGCACCGGGCGAAAACCCACGTACAACCAGCACGAGGGCTTCCGCCCGGCACGCCGAGAGCCCGCCCCAGACGCCGCCCGGCCCGCCCTCCGGGCGGACGCCGGGACTTTCGCAAGACGCCCTAGGGCCGGGTGCCCCCGGTGGCCGCGGCCGCCACCGGTGCCCTGCGCCCGATGTCCGGGCCGGGCCGTTGCCCCCCGCCGGAACCGGAACGGGAGCCCCGCTCGTCTCCTCGCCAAGTGGGGTGGGTGAGAGGGGAGTTGGGCATGGCGGCAGAGAACATCGACGGGGTCGTGGACGGGCTTGCCGACATCGTGCGCGAGGCGGAGCGCGACGGTGACCGGATCGGGTACTTCGCGGCGCTGTACCGGCAGGTGACCGTCGAGATCCGCGCGGCCATCCACGCCGGGCAGTTCGAGGACGGCGCCCGGATGGACCGCTTCGACACGCTCTTCGGCAACCGCTACTTCGCCGCCCACGACGCCTGGCGCCGTGACCGCGGCGGGCCGCGGTGCTGGCGCGAGACGTTCGGGCTGCTCGACGACGCGGACACGATCATCGTCCAGCACCTGGTGCTCGGCGTGAACGCGCACATCAACCTCGACCTGGCGGTCGCCGCCGCGGGGACCAGCCCCGGCGCGGACATCCAGGCGTTGCGGCACGACTTCCTGCTGATCAACGACATCCTCGCGCGGGTGGTGCTGGCGGTGCAGGACTCGGTCGACGCCCTGTCACCGTTCATGTCGCTGCTGGACAAGGTCGGCGGCCGCACCGACGAGCGCATCCTCGACTTCAGCATCGTCCAGTCCCGTGCGGAGGCCTGGCACAACGCCGTCCTGCTGGCCGGCCGGACCGAGGCGGAGCGCGCGGCCACCATCGAGCGGCTCGACATCCGGGCCGCGGTGCTCGCCAGGCTGATAGCACGGCCGGCCGGTATCGTCCGCCCGGCGCTGGAGCTGATCCGCCACACCGAGAGCGACGACGTACCGGCCGTCATCGCTCACCTGGACAGCGTCATGGAGCGGGCCTCCGCCGGCCGGACGACGGGGTGAGACCCGGCATCCGGCCGCTCGCATCAGGCCGGTGTCATGACGGTCCGGCCGAGATGCCGGGCGAAGAAGCGGAGCGCGCTGTCGGCCTCGAACCTGGGCAACTCCTTGTGCCGGCCCGCGTTGGCGTGCAGGGTCTTCTCCCGTGAGGCGAAGGCGTCGAACAGCGCGAGACCGGCCTCGCGCGGAATGTGCTCGTCGTCCCACTGGAGCGTGTACTCGATCGGGACGGTGATCCGCCTCGCGGTCCCGGCCAGGGCATCGGGCCAGTGGAGACCGAAGACCGCGGCGGTGACCCTGGGTTCGGCGGCCACGAACGGCACACCGATCGCCGTACCGAGGTTGAGGCCGTAGTAGCCGACCGGTCCCTCGGGGCCGATCTCCGGGAGCCGCTGCAGGGCGTCCAGGGCCGCCCGCCACTCCGGTACGGCGCGCTCGGCGAGGTGCGCGTTGTAGCGGACCACGATCGGGCCGACGGGCTCGCCGGCCGCCATCGCCCGCCGCATCACGGCGATCTCCCGCTCGTCGTGCGCGGTGCGTGGCCGCTCGCCGTGCCCGGGTGCGTCGACGCAGGCCACATGGAGGCCGGCGCCGGTCACGAGCAGGCGCGCCCGGCCGGTCATCGCCGGCCACTTCCTGTGGGTGCCGCCGCCGTGCCCCATCAGTACCAGGGGCGCGCGGTCGGCGGCGGACGCGGGCGACCACAGCACGCCGGGGATCTCGCCGAGGGTGAAGTCGCGTTCTACGACGCCGTCCGACGACGTCTGCGTGGTGAAGCGCAAGGAGTTCATGGCGGTTGCCTTTCGGGAGTGCCTGGATGTCGAGGCGCTCCCGGGGCATTGACCTACGTCGGTCGCCCGGCCGTGGCGGAGAGAGGGAGCACCCACTCGGATACAGCGGTCATGGGTCTCACCTCCTCATGTGGCGTTCACGGCGTGCCGCACGTTACCGACCGAAGGACGTCCCGCCCAACTCCTTTTCCCGGTGGGGGTTTCCCGGCGGTCACCGGAAGGCGGGGAGATGGCGAGCGACCCACTCGCCGAACGGGCGGGCCGCACGGCCGAGGACGGTCTCCACGTCCGGGCTGACCAACCGCTCGGCGGCCGTGCGGTCACCCTCGTCTCCGCCTACCAGGGCATGTCGCTGCTGACCAACGCCCTGCGTGACCCGGAGATCATGACCCGCGAGGGCGCCCGGCTGCTGCGCTGGCTGGACTCGCTGCCCGGCTGAACCGCGCGGTCTCGCCCCGGGGGAGCACCCCTTGGCTCCTCATCCTTGACCCTCGCCCGGAGCTCCATGATGCTGTGTTGCGACACGTGAGATGCGTGCCGTAATGAGCAACATCATTTTCAGGTCTCGTACCAGCCGAGGAGTGGCCATGACGCACCAGGTCCGTGCTGTCGTCGCGCGGGGGAAGGGCGCCCCCGTCAGCCTGGAGACGATCATCGTGCCCGATCCCGGTCCGGGCGAGGCTCTGGTCAAGATCCAGGCGTGCGGGGTCTGCCACACCGACCTGCACTATCGCGAGGGCGGGATCAACGACGACTTCCCCTTCCTGCTGGGCCATGAGGCGGCCGGCGTCGTGGAGTCGGTGGGGGAGGGGGTCACCGACGTGGCGCCCGGCGACTTCGTGATCCTCAACTGGCGTGCCGTGTGCGGAAACTGCCGGGCCTGTCTGCGCGGACGGCCCCAGTACTGCTTCAACACCCACAACGCCAAGCAGAGGATGACCCTGCTGGACGGCACCGAGCTGTCCCCGGCTCTGGGCATCGGCGCCTTCACCGAGAAGACGCTGGTCGCCGCCGGACAGTGCACCAAGGTCGACCCCGCCGCCTCGCCGGCCGTCGCCGGACTGCTCGGCTGCGGGGTGATGGCCGGTATCGGCGCCGCCATCAACACCGGCAACGTCGGCCGCGGCGACACCGTCGCCGTCATCGGCTGCGGTGGCGTCGGCGACGCGGCCGTCGCCGGCTCGCGGCTGGCCGGCGCGGCGAAGATCATCGCCGTGGACATCGACGACCGCAAGCTGGCCACCGCCAGGAAGCTCGGCGCCACCCACACCGTCAACTCCAAGGAGAACGACGCGGTCGAGGCGATCCGTGAGCTGACCGGCGGGTTCGGGGCCGACGTGGTGATCGAGGCGGTGGGCCGCCCGGAGACATACCGGCAGGCCTTCTACGGCCGCGACCTCGCCGGCACCGTCGTCCTGGTCGGGGTGCCCACCCCGGAGATGAAGCTGGAACTGCCGCTCCTGGACGTGTTCGGGCGCGGCGGCGCGCTGAAGTCCTCCTGGTACGGCGACTGCCTGCCCTCCCGGGACTTCCCGATGCTCATCGACCTCCATCTCCAGGGCCGCCTCGACCTGGACGCCTTCGTCACGGAGACCATCGCCCTCGACGAGGTCGAGAAGGCCTTCGAGCGCATGCACGGCGGCGACGTGCTGCGTTCGGTGGTGGTCCTCTGATGGCCGCCCGGGCGGAACGGCTGGTCACCTCCGGGACCTTCTCGCTGGACGGCGGCACCTGGGACGTCGACAACAACGTGTGGATCGTCGGGGACGATCACGAGGTGATCGTCGTCGACGCCGCGCACGACGCGGAGGCCATCGCGCAGGCGGTGGGCGGCCGGCGGCTGACGGCCATCGTCTCCACCCACGCGCACAACGACCACATCGACGCCGCGCCCGCACTCGCCGAGCGCACCGGTGCCCCGGTCCTCCTCCACCCGGACGACCTGCCGCTGTGGAAGCAGACCCACCCGGACCGGGCACCCGACGCCGAGCTGGCCGACGGGCAGATCCTGTCCGTGGCCGGGATCGAGCTGACCGTGCTGCACACACCCGGGCACGCCCCGGGCGCCGTCTGCCTGTACGCGCCGGCCCTGGGCGCGCTGTTCAGCGGGGACACGCTGTTCGCCGGCGGGCCGGGGGCGACCGGGCGGTCGTACAGCCATTTCCCCACGATCGTCGAGTCGATCCGGGAGCGGCTGCTGACGCTGCCCGGCGAGACCGTCGTGCACACCGGTCACGGCGACACGACCACCGTCGGGGCCGAGGCCCCGCACCTCCAGGAGTGGATCGACCGCGGTTTCTGACCGTCGGTCCCGGCTCCGCACGCACGCCCGTCGTTCCGTCCGGCACCCGCCGGGGCGGAACGACGGGCTGCCGTTTTCAACCTCGGACGACGGGCCGCCGCGGCCCTGGAACTCCTTGACAAGGGTTCGGGGCGACCCCAGACTGATGTTGCGCTTACCGCAATCCGTTTCGCTATACGCACCGAGGTGTCATGATGATTCCCGCGTGCCGTCTCGTGGATCTCCCGCGAGGTGAGGCCTTCCGGCTCGACATCGACCCGCCGGTCTCGGTGTTCCATACCGATGACGGCGAGGTGTTCGCCATCGACGACACCTGCACCCACCAGGACGCCTCGCTCGCCGACGGCTGGCTGGAGGGCTGCGAGGTGGAATGCCCCCTGCACGCCTCCAAGTTCGACCTGCGCACCGGCAGGGTCGACGCCCCGCCGGCCAAGCTGCCGGTGCGGACCCACGAGGTCGTGATCGAGGACGGCATGATCCACGTCAAGGTGTCGACCGACGCCCCGAACCTGCCGCCCTGCGTCGCCTCCCGTCTCGCCGGGGGTCCCGCGTGAGGACCGTCGCCGTGGTGGGCGCGTCACTCGCCGGACTGTCGGCGGCGCGTTCGCTGCGGAGGCAGGGCTATGACGGGCGGCTCGTCGTCATCGGCGACGAGCTCCACCGCCCGTACGACAGGCCCCCGTTGTCCAAGGAGTTCCTGGCCGGCACCCTCGGCGAGGCCGACCTGGTGCTGGAGACGGACGACGAGGACCTGGGCGCCGAGTGGCTGCTGGGCGCCCGCGCCACCGGACTCGACCGCGCCGAGCGGGCCGTACGGCTCGCCGACGGGCGGGAGGTGCGCGCCGACGGCATCGTCATCGCCACGGGCGCCGCCGCCCGCACCCTGCCCGGCTCCGAGGGCCTGGCCGGCGTGCACACCCTGCGGACCCTGGACGACGCCCGCGTCCTGCGTGCCGAACTCGCCCGCGGCGGACGGCTGGTGGTGATCGGCGGCGGCTTCATCGGCGCCGAGGTCGCCTCCACGGCGTACGCCCTCGGGCTCGATGTGACGGTGGTCGAGGCCGCCCCGACCCCGCTCGCCGGCCCCCTCGGCGAGACCATGGGCGCCGTCGTCTCCGGACTCCACGCGGACCACGGCGTACGGCTGCTGTGCGGCGTCGGGGTCAAGGGGCTGAGCGGCGAGAGCCGCGTCGACGCCGTCCTCATGGAGGACGGGCGGAGCGTCCCCGCCGACATCGTCGTGGTGGGCGTGGGAGCACGCCCGTGCGTCGAATGGCTGGAGGGCTCCGGCGTCGAGCTCGACAACGGCGTGAAGTGCGGCGCCGACGGGCGCACCAGCCTGGCCGGGGTGATCGCGGTCGGCGACTGCGCCAACTGGTACGACCCCCGTGCGGGCGCCCATCGCCGTGTGGAGCACTGGACCGGCGCCCGGGAGCGGCCCGACGCGGCCGTCGCCACCCTGCTGGCCGGGGGAGCGGTGGAACCGGGCGTGCCCCGGCCGCCGTACTTCTGGTCCGACCAGTACGGCGTGAAGATCCAGTTCTCCGGTCACGCGGCCGGTGCCGACACCGTGACCATCGAGGAAGGCACGGCCCAGGACCGCGACGTCCTCGCCGTCTACCGGCGCGCCGGCGTCCCGGTCGCCGTACTCGGCATGAACCAGCCGCGGCAGTTCATGCGGTGGCGCAAGCAACTCGCCGCCACGTCTTGACACCGCCGGTACGGCATCCGATGCTGCGGTTGCGGTTTCATATGACACGCACAGTTGCGTAATAGACAACAGAAGCGCGCATCATCCCCAACGCCGTCCGGAGTCGATCTTCCCGGCGCGTGAATGACCCCTCCACGACGTTCCCGAGGAGTGCACCGTGACCTCGACCAGCCTGCCGGACAGCCTGATCGCAACCCTGCCCGGCTCCTCCTACACCGATCCGGCGATCTTCGCCCTGGAGCAGGAGCGCATATTCGAGACCATGTGGTTCTGTGTCGCGCGCGCCTCCGAACTGGCCAGGCCCGGCGCCTTCCGCACGGTGGACGTGGGCCGCGAGAGCATCCTGGTCACCCGTGCGCGGGACAACAGCGTCAAGGCCTACTTCAATGTGTGCCGGCACCGCGGCGCCAAGCTCTGCACGGAGGAGTCCGGCGAGGTCAAGCGGGCCTTCCAGTGCCCCTACCACGCCTGGACGTACGGTCTGGACGGCAAGCTCGTCGCCGCGCCGAACCTGACCAAGATGCCCGACGTCGGCCGTACCGAGTACGGGCTGGCGAGCGTGGCCGTGCGGGAGTGGCTCGGCTATGTGTGGGTCTGCCTCGCGGAGAACCCGCCGTCCTTCGAGGAGGACGTGATGGGCGCGGTCGTGGAGCGCCTCGGCGACGTCGAGTCGATCGAGCACTACGACATCGACAGCCTCTCGGTGGGCAGGCGGATCGTCTACGACGTGAAGTCCAACTGGAAGCTCATCATCGAGAACTTCATGGAGTGCTACCACTGCGCCACGATCCACCCCGAACTCACCGAGGTGCTCCCGGAGTTCGCGGACGGCTACGCGGCCCAGTACTACGTCGGCCACGGCGCCGAGTTCGGTGAGGACGTCCAGGGCTTCACGGTCGACGGCTCCGAGGGCCTGGACCGCATCCCCGGGGTCGCCGAGGACCAGGACCGCCGCTACTACGCGATCACGGTCAAGCCGCAGGTGTTCATCAACCTCGTCCCCGACCATGTGATCTTCCACCGGATGTACCCGGTGTCCGTCGACCGCACGATCGTCGAGTGCGACTGGCTGTACCTGCCGCACGTCGTCGAGAGCGGCAAGGACGTCAGCCGGTCCGTCGAGCTCTTCGACCGGGTCAACCGGCAGGACTTCGAGGCGTGCGAGCGCACCCAGCCCGGCATGAGCTCCCGTATGTACGCCAAGGGCGGTGTGCTGGTGCCCAGCGAGCACCACATCGGTGCCTTCCACGACTGGGTCAACGAGCGCCTGGGCATCGCCCAGGGCTGACTCAGCCCAGGTACCCCATGCGGTGGCTGATCTCCTCCGCGCCCTTGAGCAGCACCGGGGAGAGCTCGTGCAGCCGCTCCTCGGTGAAGCGGTACGACGGGCCGGAGGCGCTGAGGGCCGCGACGACCTGGCCGTCCTGGTTGCGGACCGGGGCGGCCATGGCGTGCAGCCCGATCTCCAGCTCCTCCAGGGTGAAGGCGTAGCCCCGCTCCCGCGCGTCGGCGAGGTTCTTCTCGAGCTTCGCCTTCGCGGTGATGGTGTGCGGGGTGACCTTCTTCAGACCGGCGTCGGCGAGCAGCGCCGCACGGTCCCCGGCGGGCAGGTGCGCGAGCAGGATCTTGCCGCTGGACGTGGCGTGCAACGGGGTCAGCTCACCGACCCAGTTGTGGGCGGCGACGGCCGCCGGGCCGCGGACCTGGTAGAGGTTGATCGCGTAGTGCTCCTGCATCACCGCGATGTTGATCGTCTCGCCGATCTCCTCGGCGAGCCGCTCGCAGACCGGGCGGCCCTGCTGGGTGATGTCGAGGCGCCCGGTGACCGCGCCGGCCAGCCGTACGATGCCGAAGCCGAGCCGGTACTTCCCCCGCTCGCCCGCCTGCTCCACCAGACCGCGCGACTCCAGGGCGCCGAGCAGCCGGAACGCGGTGGACTTGTGAACATCGATCTCGGCGGCCACCTCGCTGACGCCGGCCTCGCCACGGTGGGCCAGGATCTCGAGGACGCTGATGGCTCGGTCGACCGACTGGACTCCGCCGGCCTGCGAATTTGACGTTTCGGTGTCTTGGCTGTGGTTGCTCACAACGAAACTATACGCGTAGTACGGTACAAGCTGTTTACGGTCGCGACGCTGACCAGGTATTTTCTCCTGGTAGGGGCCGATTCGGGATGTCAGTACGAATGATGCGTCTGCCAGAAGGACCAGGCTCCGCAGGGGCTGCCGTAGCGGCTGTTCATGTAGTTGAGGCCCCACTTGATCTGGGTGGCCGGGTTGGTCTGCCAGTCGGAGCCGGCGGACGAGTACTTGGAGGCCGGGAGGGCCTGGAAGAGGCCGTAGGCGCCGGAGGAGGCGTTCATCGCGTTCATGTTCCAGCCGGACTCGTGCATGACGATGTTGCTGAAGCACTGGAACTGGCCGCTCGGCACCATCTGCGCCGCCAGCGCCTTGATCTGCGCGGTGCTGAAGGTGCCCAGCAGGGGCGTGACCGGAGTGTCCTCGGAGGCGGTCTTCTTGGCCTCCGCGGCCTTCCTCGCGGCCTCCTTCTTGGCGACCGCGGTCCGGGCGGCGGCCTTGCGGGCGGCCTCCTCGGCGTCCCTGCGGGCGCTCGCGTCCGCCTGTACGGCCTGTGCGTCGGCCTGCTGGGTCAGGGACGCGGTCTGCACCCGGGCCTGCTGCCCCGCGGGAATGTCCGCGAGGAGCGTCGAGTCGACCGTCGTCGCCTCGGCGTCGTTCGTCTGCGCGGAGGTGCCCGAGGCGACGCCGACAACGCTTCCGACAGCGGTGACCGCCGTGGCCGAGGCCACGGCGAACCCCCGGACCGAAATCGGGTTCACGCGTCTTCCTTCCCTAACTCGCCGGGGTCGTCCGGCAGTTGGAACACTCTTTCGTGCGGGGGCGGATGGCGCAATGGTGAAGGAGATGTAGATGCTCACACGTGATGTCGGAGGGACACGAAGGAACGGTGCCCGCGGAAGTAACGGCATCGAAATGATGACCTTGTAAGTTGCGTGGCTCGCAACCTAGTGCGTATAGCGATACTGGTATTAGCATGCGTCGCGTATCTACGGCGCGAGCGAGACGAGGCACCATGGCTCCCCTGCAGTATGACTTCGTCATCGTCGGCGGCGGTTCGGCCGGCAGTGCACTGGCGAACAGACTCTCCGCCGACCCGGCCAACAAGGTCCTGGTCCTGGAGGCAGGCCGGTCCGACTACCCGTGGGACGTCTTCATCCAGATGCCCGCGGCCCTGACGTACCCGATCGGCAGCCGTTTCTACGACTGGAAGTACGAGTCCGAGCCCGAGCCCCACATGGGCGGCCGCCGCATCTACCACGCCCGCGGCAAGGTCCTGGGCGGCTCCAGCAGCATCAACGGCATGATCTTCCAGCGCGGCAACCCCATGGACTACGAGCGCTGGGCCGCCGACCCCGGCATGGAGACCTGGGACTACGCGCACTGTCTCCCCTACTTCCGCCGCATGGAGAACTGTCTCGCGGCCGACCCGGAGGACGAGTTCCGCGGCCACGACGGCCCCCTCGTCCTGGAGCGGGGCCCCGCGACCAACCCCCTCTTCACCGCCTTCCAGAAGGCCACCGAGGAGGCCGGCTACGCCCCCACGGACGATGTGAACGGCTTCCGGCAGGAAGGCTTCGCCAAGTTCGACCGCAACGTCCACCGCGGACGCCGGCTGTCGGCCTCGAAGGCGTACCTCAAGCCCGTCCGCAGGCGCCCCAACCTCACGGTCAAGACCCGCGCCTTCGTCACCCGGGTCCTCTTCGAGGGCAAGAAGGCCGTCGGCGTCGAGTACCAGCGCGGCAAGGGCGCCGTCCAGCAGGTCCGCGCCAGGGAAGTCATCCTGTGCGGCGGCGCGATCAACTCCCCGCAGCTGCTCCAGCTCTCCGGCGTCGGCAACGCGGCGGAACTCGCCGCCCTCGGCATCGACGTCGTGCACGACCTGCCGGGCGTCGGCGAGAACCTCCAGGACCACCTGGAGGTCTACATCCAGTACGCCTGCAAGCAGCCCGTCTCCATGCAGCCGTACCTGGCGAAGTGGCGCGCCCCCTTCATCGGCCTCCAGTGGCTCTTCCGCAAGGGCCCGGCCGCCACCAACCACTTCGAGGCCGGCGGCTTCGCCCGCAGCAACGAGGACGTGGACTACCCCAACCTGATGTTCCACTTCCTGCCCATCGCGGTCCGCTACGACGGTTCCGTGCCCGCGGGCGGACACGGCTACCAGGTCCACGTGGGCCCCATGTACTCCGACGCCATCGGCTCCGTGAAGATCAAGAGCAAGGACCCGCGCGAACACCCGGCGCTGCGCTTCAACTACCTCTCCACCGAGCAGGACCGCCGGGAGTGGGTCGAGGCGATCCGGGTGGCCCGCAGGCTCCTCAACCAGCCGGCGCTGGCGCCCTACAACGACGGGGAGATCTCGCCCGGGCCGTCCGTCGAGAGCGACCAGGAGATCCTCGACTGGGTCGCCAAGGACGGCGAGACCGCGCTGCACCCGTCCTGCACCTGCAAGATGGGCCCCGCCACCGACGAGAGCGCCGTCGTCGACCCCACCAGCATGCGGGTGCACGGCGTGGAGGGCCTGCGGGTCGTGGACGCGTCCGTCATGCCGTACGTCACCAACGGCAACATCTACGCGCCGGTGATGATGGTCGCGGAGAAGGCCGCCGACCTGATCCTCGGCAAGGAGCCCCTGGCGCCGTCGAAGGCCGCGTACTACCGCCACCGTGACGCCCAGAAGCAGGCCGGGTAGACCTTGGGCACCACAGGGCTACGAGCGCTGCTGAGCACCGTCCGCTACGAGGTGCTGCCCGCGAAGGCCACCGAGGACAAGGTCCTCGCCCATGTCCCGCGCGACGTCGTGGTCACGGTCACGGCGTCGCCGGTCAAGGGCCTGGAACCCACCCTCGACCTCACCGGCCGGCTCGCCGCGCACGGCTACCGCGTCGTCCCGCACGTGCCGGCGCGGCTGCTGCGGGACGACGTCCACCTCAAGGAGGTCGTCTCCCGGCTGCGGGAGGCGGGCGTGGACGACGTGTTCGTCCCGGCGGGCGACGCGGACCCGCCCGCCGGGTCCTACGACGGCGCACTGCCGGTGCTGCGCCGGCTGACCGAGCTGGACGACCCCTTCACCCACGTCGGCATCACCGGGTATCCCGAGAGCCATCCCCTCATCCACGACGACATCACCATCCAGGCGATGTGGGACAAGCGCGCGCACGCCACGTACATCGTGAGCAACCTGTGCTTCGATCCGCGGGTGCTGGGGGAGTGGATCGCCCGGATACGGCGCCGGGACGTCACCCTGCCCGTGTACCTGGGCGTCGCCGGTCCCGTCCAGCGCACCAAACTCCTCGCCATGGCCACGAAGATCGGCGTGGGGGAGTCGACCCGTTTCCTGACCAAGCACGCGAGCTGGTTCCTGCGCTTCGCCGCCCCCGGCGGCTACTCCCCCGACAAACTCCTCCAACGCACCGAGGAGACCCTCCCCCCTGCCGCGTCCGTGCCCGGCCTCCACCTGTTCACCTTCAACCAGATCGCCGAGACGGAGACCTGGCGCCGGGAGTTGCTGGAACGACTGGAGCAGCTGGAGCACTGAAGGGGGAACAGGGGTGACCTGACGGGGCACCGTTCTCCTCCCGGATGCGGTGCCCCGTGCTCGTATACGGCGACAGCGTCCGTCAGCGGAAGACCACCGTGCGGTTGCCGTCCACCATCACCCGGCTCTCGCTGTGCCACTTGACCGCGTGGGCGAGGACCTGAGCCTCCACGTCGCGGCCGACCGTCACCAGCTCACCGGGGTCGAGCGAGTGGTCCACGCGTACCACGTCCTGCTCGATGATCTGCCCCTCGTCCAGGTCCGAGGTCACATAGTGCGCCGTCGCGCCGACGAGCTTCACCCCGCGGTCGTAGGCCTGGTCATAGGGCTTCGCTCCCTTGAAGCTGGGGAGGAAGGAGTGGTGGATGTTGATGGCACGCCCCTCGAGCTGCTTGCACAGGTCGTCGGAGAGGATCTGCATGTAACGGGCCAGGACCACCAGGTCGACGTCCAGCTCACCCATCAGCTCCAGCAGCCGCGCCTCCGCCTCCGGCTTGCTGTCCCTGGTGACCGGGACATGGTGGAAGGGGATGCCGTACGTCTCCGCCAGGCTCTCGAACTCCCGGTGGTTGGAGACGATCGCCGGGATCTCGATGTTGAGGGCGCCCGTGCGCTGCCGGAAGAGCAGATCGTTGAGGCAGTGGCCGAACTTGGACACCATGATGAGCGTGCGGGTGGGAGTCGAGGCGTCCCGCAGGCTCCAGGTGATGCCGTATGCCTCGGCGACGGGACCGAAGCGGTAACGCAGAGTTTCCAGATTCGCGTTTGGATCGGAAACATCGAAGTGGACCCTCATGAAGAAACGGCCCTGGAGTCGATCATCGAACTGCTGGCTCTCCAGGATGTTTCCGGAGTTCCTGACGAGAAAGCCGCTCACGGCATGGACCAGTCCCGCGCTGTCGGGACAGGAGAGAGTGAGGACGTACTCGCGGCCGGGCTGGGGGCGAGGTGACATCGCGGGCCTCCGTTGGTGCGTATTGCACAACTCGGTGAGCTATACGCAACATGGTTGGGGTTGGAAGGGCCCTTGGTCAAGAGAGTGAGGGTCTTTCGGGCCCTTGCTAAATCGTCATCCGCCAACCTCTTGACGTATGTCTGCACATTCGCCAGGGTGTTCCACCACAAGCAATTGGGTGCACGATGCGCAACGCATTTCAGCTGAAGGGCAAGGCGCGTGGCAGACCTGTATGTGGACGGTGAATGGCGGGACGCGGTGGCCGGAGGCCGCCGCGAGATCCGATGTCCCTCCGACGGCACGCTGAGCGCGACCGTTTCCGAAGGGACACGCCCCGACACCGAGGCGGCGATCGCCGCGGCCCGTCGCGCCTTCGACGAGGGCCCCTGGCCGGGCACCCCCGAGCGCGAGCGCGGCGCCCTGCTGCTGCGCACCGCCGACATCCTGGAGCGCGACGCGAAGGAGTTCGCCCGCGCCGAGTCGCTGGACACCGGCAAGCGTCTGGTGGAGAGCGAGTACGACATCGCCGACGTCGTCTCCTGCTTCCGCTACTACGGCGGGATCGCGGGGACGGACGCGGGACGTGTGATCGACACCGGACGTGAGGACGCCGTCAGCCGTGTCGTCTACGAGCCGGTCGGGGTCTGCGGACTCATCACCCCCTGGAACTACCCTCTGCTGCAGGCCAGTTGGAAGGTGGCCCCGGCCCTCGCCGCCGGCAACACCTTCGTCCTCAAGCCCAGCGAGCTCACCCCCTCCACCTCGATACTGCTGCTGAAGGCCCTGGAGGAGGCCGGCCTCCCGGCCGGCGTCGGCAACCTCGTCCTGGGCACCGGACCCGAGGTCGGCGCGCCGCTCTCCGAGAGCCCCGACGTGGACATGGTGTCCTTCACCGGCGGCCTGGAGACCGGCAAGCGGATCATGGCCACCGCGGCGGCGACCGTGAAGAAGGTCGCGCTGGAGCTCGGCGGCAAGAACCCGAACGTGGTCTTCGCCGACGCCGACTTCGAGACGGCCGTCGACTTCGCCCTCACCGCCGTCTTCCTGCACTCCGGGCAGGTCTGCTCGGCCGGCGCCCGGCTGATCGTCGAGGACTCGCTGCACGACCGCTTCGTCGACGAGGTGGTCCGGCGGGCGAGCCGGATCCGGCTCGGCGGCCCCTTCGACGCCGACGCCGAGACCGGCGCGCTGATCTCCGCCCAGCACCTCGCGAAGGTCGAGGCGTACGTCGCCGCGGGCGTCGCCGAGGGCGCCGTGCTGCGCTGCGGCGGCGAACGCCCGGACGACCCGGCCCTCGCGAACGGCTTCTACTACCCGCCGACCGTCCTCGACGAGTGCGGGCAGGACATGAACGTGGTGCACGAGGAGTCCTTCGGACCGGTGCTCACCATCGAGCGCTTCACCGACGAGGACGACGCCGTGCGCATCGCCAACGACACCGAGTACGGACTCGCCGGCGCGGTCTGGACGCAGGACGCCGGCAAGGCCCAGCGGGTCGCCCGGCGCCTGCGCCACGGCACGGTGTGGATCAACGACTACCACCCCTATGTGCCGCAAGCGGAATGGGGTGGCTTCGGGCATTCGGGCGTGGGCCGGGAGCTGGGACCGACCGGCCTGGACGAGTACCGAGAGCCCAAGCACATCTGGCAGAACATCCAACCCCGGCCGCAGCACTGGTTCCGCGGCTGAACGCCGAAAAGAGGTCGATCGTGACCCCCACACAGACCGAGGTGGCGCAGCGGCGCGGCACGCCTCAGGACTCGGACGGCACGGCCGTCATATCCGTGCGCAATCTGTGGAAGGTGTTCGGGCCGAAGGCCGACCGGGTGCCGGAATCGGAGGAGCTGTGCGGGCTCAGCCGGCGCGAGCTCATGGACCGCACCGGATGCACCGCCGCCGTACGCGACGTCAGCTTCGACGTGGCGCCGGGCGAGGTCTTCGTCGTCATGGGGCTGTCCGGCTCCGGCAAGTCCACGCTGGTGCGATGTCTGACCCGGCTGATCGAGCCCACCGCGGGCGAGGTCGTCTTCGAGGGGCAGGACATCCGGCAGGCGGACCCGGCCCGGCTGCGGGACCTGCGGCGCCGTAAGTTCTCCATGGTTTTCCAGCACTTCGGGCTGCTGCCGCACCGCCGGGTGGTCGACAACGTGGCCTTCGGCCTCGAGATCCGCGGGATGAGCAGGGCCGAGCGCACCAGGCGGGCCCTGGAGGTCGTCGAGCTGGTCGGTCTGGCCGGCTACGAGAACTCCTACCCCGACCAGCTCTCCGGCGGTATGCAGCAGCGCGTGGGCCTGGCGAGGGCGCTGGCGGGCGACCCGGACGTGCTCTTCTTCGACGAGCCGTTCTCCGCGCTGGACCCGCTGATCCGCCGGGACATGCAGAACGAGGTCATCCGGCTGCACCACGAGGTCGGCAAGACCATGGTGTTCATCACCCACGACCTCTCCGAGGCGCTCAAGCTGGGCGACCGCATCCTGATCATGCGCGACGGCAAGATGGTCCAGTGCGGCACCGGCGACGAGCTGGTGGGCGCCCCCGCCGACGACTACGTACGCGAGTTCGTCAAGGACGTGCCGCGCGGTGATGTGCTCACCCTGCGCTGGATCATGCGCGCACTGGAGGACGGCGACGAGCTGGACGGCCCCGAGCTGGGTCCGGACGTCGTGGTGAAGGAGGCCACCCGGGCCGTCCTCGCGGCCGACAAGCCGGTCAAGGTCGTCGAGAACGGCAAGCTGCTCGGCATCGTCGGCGACGAGGAGATCCTGTCGGTCGTCGCCGGGCAGGAAGGCGGCGCGTGATGACCGTCGCCATCGAGAAACCCGAGCAGCCCGAGCGGACGGAGGCGGCGGAACCGCAGGCGCCGCCCAAGGTCGCGCGCAAGGTCGGCCGGCCCGTGGTGATCGGCGCGATCATCGTCGTCTGGCTGGTGCTGTTCGCCCTGCTGCGCGGCAAGCAGACCCTGTCGCTGGCGGTGGCCGATCTGACCGACCTGCACCGGTGGATCAACGACCTCAACGACTCCATCGGCGCCAACCGCAACTCCAACCCGCTCTTCCTGTACTTCTTCAACGAGATCCGGCTGGTCATCGACAATCTGGTGACCTTCGTCCAGCACCTGATCTCCCAGCCGTCCGGGGGCCGCCCGGTCCCGCAGATCGGCTGGCTCGGGGTGGTCGGCCTCGCCGGTTACGTCTCCTGGGCCCTGGGCAACTGGAAGGTCGCCCTGCTGACCGTGGCCGGCTTCACCTTCTTCGGGCTGCAGGGTCTGTGGCAGCAGAGCATGGACACCCTGGCGCTGATTCTGTGCGCGGTGTTCGTGGCCCTGCTGTTCGCGATCCCGCTCGGGGTGTGGGCGGGGCTCTCGGACCGGTTCAACCGGATCATGACGCCGTTCCTGGACTTTATGCAGACGATGCCGACCTTCGTCTACCTGGCGCCGCTGACCCTGTTCTTCCTCATCGGCGGCGCGTCCGGCACCATCGCCACCGTGATCTACGCGGCCCCGCCGACGATACGCATCACGGCGCACGCCATCCGCAACGTCTCCAGGACCACGGTCGAGGCGGCCGACTCCCTCGGGGCCACCAGCCGTCAGTCGCTGCTGAAGGTCCTGCTGCCGATGTCCAAGCGGACCGTGGTGATGGGCGTCAACCAGACCATCATGGCCGCTCTGGCCATGGTGACCATCGCGGCCCTGATCAACGCGCCCGGTCTCGGCCCGGTCGTCCTGCAGGCGCTGCAGTCGCTGGACGTCGGCACGGCCTTCAACGCGGGCCTCGCCATCGTCGTCATGGCGATCGTCCTGGACCGTGTCACCACCGCGGCCAGCGCGCGTGAGGAGCACGCGCGCTATGCCAGGGACCGGTTCGTGAAGTGGCGCCGGCCCCTGCTGGGTGCCGGTGCCGTGGTCGCCCTGGTGCTGGTCTACCTGTCGCACACCTACGTCTGGGCGGCCGACTTCCCCGGCGACGGCACCGTGGGCACCCACATCGCCGGCGCCGCGGACAGTGTGACCAACTGGGCGCAGGACAACCTGTCGGGCGTGACGAACGCCTTCCGCGACGCGATCACCAATGGTCTGCTCAACCCGTTCCAGACGCTGCTCACCGACTCCCCGTGGTGGGTCGTCGGCGCGGTGCTGGTCGCCCTGGCCGTGGTGCTCGGCGGCTGGAGGTCGGGCGTCACCACCGCGGTGTGCGTCGGCCTCCTGATCGGCACCGGTGTCTGGTCGGACGCCATGACCACGCTGGCCTCGACGATCGTCGCCACGGTCCTCGTGATGGTCCTCGGCATCGTCTTCGGCGTGTGGATGGGCCGCAGCGTGCTGGCCGACCGCATGATCCGGCCCACTCTGGACGCGGCCCAGGTCATGCCGCCGTTCGTCTACCTCGTGCCGTTCCTCGCGCTGTTCGGCGCCACCCGCTTCACGGCCATCGTCGCCGCGATCGTCTACGGCGGACCGGTCGCCATGAAGATCATCGCGGACGGGATCCGGGCCGTGCCCGAGACCACCGTGGAAGCGGCCACCTCCGCCGGGTGCAACACCTGGCAGATCATCACCAAGGTCCAACTGCCGATGTCACGCAGTGCCCTGACGCTCGCCACGAACCAGGGGCTCATCTACGTGCTGTCGATGGTTGTTGTGGGCGGCCTGGTAGGAGCAGGCGCCCTCGGCTACGACGTCGTGGCCGGATTCTCGCAGAGCGAGCTGTACGGCAAGGGGCTGGCGGCAGGAGTCGCCATCGTACTGCTCGGAGTCATGTTCGACCGGATCACACAGGCAGCGGCGCGACGCGCGAGCGCTTAAAGGAGCAGGACACCATGGCAAGACACTGGCGAGCCGGCGCGGCCGGCCTGGCCGTCCTCGGCCTCACCCTCACCGCGTGCGGCGGTGCGAAGGTCGGCGACACCTCCTCGGGCTCCGGCAGCAGCTCGAGCAGCTCCGGCAAGTGCGGCACGTTCAACCTGGCGGTCAACCCCTGGGTGGGTTACGAGGCCGACGCGGCGGTCGTCGCGTACGTGGCGCAGCACAACCTCGGCTGCACGGTCAACAAGAAGAACCTCAAGGAACAGATCGCCTGGCAGGGCTTCGGCACCGGCGAGGTCGACGCGGTCCTGGAGAACTGGGGCCACGCCGACCTGGTGAAGAAGTACATAGACGAGCAGAAGACCGCCGTGGACGCCGGGCAGACCGGCAACAAGGGGCTCATCGGCTGGTACGTGCCGCCGTGGCTGGCCAAGGCGCACCCCGACATCCTGGACTGGAAGAACCTCAACAAGTACGCGGCGAAGTTCAAGACGTCCGAGTCGGGCGGCAAGGGCCAGCTCCTGGACGGCGACCCGTCCTACGTCACCAACGACGCGGCGCTGGTCAAGAACCTGAAGCTGGACTTCAAGGTGGTGTACGCGGGCAGCGAGACCGCGCTCATCCAGGCCTTCCGCACGGCCGAGAAGAACAAGCAGTGGGTCATCGGCTACTTCTACGAGCCGCAGTGGTTCCTGTCCGAGGTGCCGCTGAAGAAGGTCACGCTGCCCGCCTACAAGACGGGTTGCGACGCCGACGCGGCCAAGGTCGCCTGCGACTACCCCGTCTACAACCTCAACAAGATCGTCAGCGCGAAGTTCGCCAAGTCGGGCAGCCCCGCCTACAACCTGGTGAAGAACTTCAACTGGACGAACGA
Source organism: Streptomyces sp. NPDC005648 (assembly GCF_040605395.1). Lineage (NCBI taxonomy): Bacteria > Bacillati > Actinomycetota > Actinomycetes > Kitasatosporales > Streptomycetaceae > Streptomyces > Streptomyces sp. NPDC005648. Next base: position 66,291 of record NZ_JBEXCS010000006.1, read on the forward strand.
CGACCAGAACGAGGTCGCCAAGTACATCGCCCAGGACAAGCTGTCCGACGACGCGGCCGCCAAGAAGTGGGTCGACGCCAACAAGGACAAGGTGGACGCCTGGCTGAAGTAGCCGGATGGCAGGACCGGTCGAACACGCCCGGCGGGCGGTACGCGCACGACCTGCGTACCGCCCGCCGGGCATCGCCGTGTTCAGGGCGTGTTCAGGCTGTGTTCCGGGCTGTTTTCCGACGTCACGGACCTCTTGACACCCCCTCCCACGGAAGGCACGCTGAGTTGCGCAACCTGAATCACGTTGCGCAGAAAGCAACTGAACGGTTTTGAATCCGGAGGTGCGGCGATGGCGGGACCCCGAGTGGTGATCATCGGAGCGGGCGTCGTGGGAGCGGCCCTCGCCGACGAGATCTCCGCACGAGGCTGGACCGAAGTGACCGTGGTGGACCAGGGTCCACTCCCCGCCACCGGGGGATCCACGTCGCATGCGCCCGGCCTGGTCTTCCAGACGAACTCGTCCAAGACCATGACCGAGCTGGCCCGCTACACCGTCGAGAAGTTCTGCTCCCTCGACGTCGACGGCAAGCCCTGCTTCCTTCAGGTCGGCGGCCTCGAAGTGGCGACCACCCCCGAGCGCCTCGCCGAACTGCACCGCCGCCACGGCTGGATCACCGCCTGGGGCATCGAGGCCCGGCTGCTGACCACCGACGAGTGCCTCGAACAGCACCCCCTGGTCAACCGCGACAAGGTCCTCGGCGGCCTCCTCGTCCCCACCGACGGCCTCGCCAAGGCCGTCCTCGCGGTCGAGGCGCAGATCCGCCGGGCCACCGGGCGCGGGGTCACCTTCCTGCCCCGCCACGAGGTCCTGGATATCCTCCAGGCCGACGGCGAGGTCACCGGCGTCCGCACCGACCAGGGCGATCTGGAAGCCGACATCGTCGTGTGCTGCGCCGGCATCTGGGGCCCGAAGATCGCCCGTATGGCGGGCATGAACCTCCCGCTGACCCCGCTCGCCCACCAGCTCGCCTGGACCGGCCCGATCCCCGCCCTTTCCGGCCAGACCGAGGAGGCGGTCCGCCCGATCCTGCGCCACCAGGACGCCGACCTGTACTACCGCGACCGCTTCGACGGCATCGGCATCGGCTACTACGGCCACCGCCCGATGCCCATCACCGCGGACGAGATCCGCTCCTTCGACGAGGCCGCGACCATGCCCTCGGTCCTGGAGTTCACCGAGGAGGACTTCGAGCCCGCCTGGACGGAGACCCAGTCCCTCCTGCCCGCCACCAAGGAGGCGAAGGTCGAGGAGGGCATCAACGGCCTCTTCTCCTTCACCACCGATAACTTCCCGCTGCTGGGCGAGTCCCCGGACGTCAAGGGCTTCTGGGTCGCCGAGGCGGTCTGGGTCACCCACTCCGCGGGCGTCGGCCGGGCGATGGCCGAATGGCTGGTCGACGGCCACTGTTCCTCGTTCGACCTGCACGAGTGCGACGTCAACCGCTTCGAGCCGCACCAGCTCACCCCCGAGTACGTCCTGGCCCGCGACTGCCAGAACTTCGTCGAGGTCTACGACATCCTCCATCCCCTCCAGCCCTCGGGTAAGCCGCGGCCCATCCGCAAGAGCCCCTTCCACACCCGCCAGCAGGAGCACGGGGCGTTCTTCCTGGAGGCGAACGGCTGGGAGCGCCCGCAGTGGTACGAGGCCAACGCGGGACTCGTCGAGGGCCGCAACATCCCGACCCCCAACGACTGGGCCGCCCGCTACTGGTCGCCCATCGTCGGCGCCGAGGCCCAGCGCACCCGGGAGACCGTCGCCCTGTACGACATGACGGCCCTCAAGCGCCTGGAGGTCTCCGGCCCCGGTGCCGCCGACTTCCTGGAGCGGCTGGTCACCGGCAAGGTCGCCAAGTCGGTCGGCTCGGTGACGTACACCCTGCTGCTGGACCACGACGGCGGTATCCGCAGCGACATCACGGTGGCCCGGCTGGCCCCCGACCTCTTCCAGGTCGGCGCCAACGGCAACCTCGACCTCGACTGGTTCGGCCGCCACCTGCCGGCCGACGGCACCGTACAGGTCCGCGACATCACGCCGGGCACCTGCTGCGTCGGCCTGTGGGGCCCGCTGGCCCGCAAGGTCCTCCAGCCCCTGACCGACGAGGACTTCTCGGGCGACGGACTGAAGTACTTCCGCGCCAAGAAGGCGTACATCGGCAGCGTCCCGGTGACCGCGATGCGACTGTCGTACGTCGGCGAGCTGGGCTGGGAGATCTACACCACCGCCGACCTCGGCGAGAAGCTCTGGGACACGCTGTGGGCGGCCGCCGAACCGCTCGGCGGCATCGTCGCCGGCCGCGGCGCCTTCAACAGCCTCCGCCTGGAGAAGGGGTACCGCTCCTTCGGCACCGACATGACGTACGAGCACGACGCGTACGAGGCGGGCGTCGGCTTCGCCGTGAAACCCGACAAGGGCGACTTCATCGGCAAGGAGGCGCTGGAGCGCCGCAAGGGCGAGGTACGGCGGAAGCTGACCTGCCTGACCATCGACGACCCGCAGTCGGTCGTGCTGGGCAAGGAGCCGGTCTACGACGGTGAGCGCGCGGTCGGCCATGTCACCAGCGCCGCCTACGGCTACACGATCGGCAAGGGGATCGCGTACGCGTGGTTGCCGGTGGAGTTGACGGCTCCCGGGACCGCGCTGCGGATCGGCTACTTCGATCAGCGCGTCGAGGCGGTCGTGGCGGAGGAGCCGTTGTTCGATCCGACGATGTCCCGTCTCCGTGGGTGAGGTGTCCGTCGGTCGGCCGCGGGTCCGTCGTGGCTGGTCGCGCAGTTCCCCGCGCCCCTGTGGGGCGCTCCCTGTCAGGTCGGATGGAAGGAGTACCGCCGGTGACCGCACAGCTGCTTGACGGCAAGGCGACCGCCGCCGCCATCCGCGGCGAACTCGCCGAGCGCGTGGCCAAGTTGACCGCCGGCGGGGGACGGCCCCCGGGCCTGGGTACCGTGCTCGTCGGCGACGACCCGGGCAGCCGCGCCTACGTCGGCGGCAAGCACCGGGACTGCGCCCAGGTCGGCATCGCCTCCATCCGGCGCGACCTGCCCGCGGACGCCACCCAGCGGCAGGTCGAGGACGTCATCGACGAACTCAACGCCGACCCGGCCTGCACCGGCTACATCGTCCAGCTCCCGCTGCCCGCGCACCTGGACGCCAACGCCGTACTGGCCCGAATGGACCCGGCGAAGGACGCCGACGGACTGCACCCCGTCAACCTCGGCCGGCTCGTCCTGGGCACCGAGGCGCCCCTGCCGTGCACCCCGCGCGGCATCGTCGAACTGCTGCGCCGCCACGACGTCCCGATCGCCGGGGCGAGGGTGTGCGTGATCGGACGGGGCATCACCGTCGGACGGCCGATCGGGCTGCTGCTGACCCGCCGCTCCGAGAACGCCACCGTCACCCTCTGCCACACCGGCACCAAGGGCCTGGCCTGGCACGTCCGCGAGGCCGACATCGTCATCGCGGCCGCCGGCTCGCCCGGACTGATCACCAAGGACATGCTGCGCCCCGGCGCGGCCGTCCTGGACGTCGGCATCACCCGCACCGAGAACGGGCTCGTCGGAGACATCCACCCGGAGGCCGCCGAGGTCGCCGGATGGCTCGCCCCGATGCCCGGGGGCGTGGGCCCCATGACCCGGGCGATGCTGCTCGCCAACGTCGTCGAGGCCGCCGAGAGGAACGCGAACGCCGTATGAACGCGCTGAACACCCCCCTGGCCGAGCTGGACCCCGAGGTCCACGCCGCGCTCGCCGCCGAACTGCACCGCCAGCAGTCCACCCTGGAGATGATCGCCTCCGAGAACTTCGCGCCCACCGCCGTGATGGAGGCACAGGGCTCGGTCGCCACCAACAAGTACGCCGAGGGCTACCCCGGACGCCGCTACTACGGCGGCTGCGAACACGTCGACGTCACCGAGCGGTTGGCGATCGAGCGGATCAAGTCCCTCTTCGGGGCCGGGTTCGCCAACGTCCAGCCGCACTCGGGTGCCCAGGCCAACACGGCGGTGTTCTTCGCGCTGCTGCAGCCCGGCGACACCGTCCTCGGCCTCGACCTCGCGCACGGCGGCCATCTCACCCACGGCATGCGCATCAACTACAGCGGCAAGATGCTGAACGTGGTGCCCTACCACGTCTCCGAGACCGACAACCTGGTCGACATGGACGAGGTCGAGCGCCTCGCCAAGGAACACCGCCCCAAGATGATCATCGCGGGCTGGTCGGCGTACCCGAGGCAGCTGGACTTCGCGGCGTTCCGCCGGATCGCCGACGAGGTGGGCGCCCTTCTCATGGTCGACATGGCGCACTTCGCGGGGCTCGTGGCGGCCGGACTGCACCCGAACCCCGTGCCGCACGCCCATGTCACCACCACGACCACCCACAAGACGCTCGGCGGCCCGCGCGGCGGAGTCATCCTCACCAACGAGGCGGACCTCGCCAAGAAGATCAACTCGGCGGTGTTCCCGGGCATGCAGGGCGGCCCGCTGGAGCACGTCATCGCCGCGAAGGCGGTCTCCTTCAAGGTCGCGGCGTCCCCGGAGTTCGCCGAGCGGCAGGCCCGTACGCTGGCCGGCTCCCGCATCCTCGCCGAGCGGCTGACGCGGCCGGACGCGACGGCGGCCGGGGTGAAGGTGCTGACCGGCGGCACGGACGTCCACCTCGTCCTCGTGGACCTGCGGGACTCCGCACTCGACGGACGTCAGGCCGAGGACCTCCTCCACGAGATCGGCATCACGGTCAACCGCAACGCCGTCCCCTTCGACCCGCGCCCGCCGATGGTGACGTCGGGCCTGCGCATCGGCACCCCGGCGCTGGCCACCCGCGGCTTCACCGAGGAGGACTTCGCCGAGGTCGCCGACGTGATCGCGCTCGCCCTCCGGCCGGAGCCCGACATCGCCGCCCTGCGCGCCCGCACCGAGGCGCTGGCGGCCAAGCACCCGCTCTACCCGCACCTCACCGGTGCCTCAGGAGACGCCCGATGAGCCCCACCACCCCCGGCGCCGACCTCCCCGACCACCCCGAGTTCCTCTGGCGCACACCGCGGCCGAAGCGCTCGTACGACGTGATCGTCGTGGGCGGCGGCGGACACGGCCTCGCGACCGCCCACTACCTGGCGAAGAACCACGGCATCACCAACGTCGCCGTGCTGGAGAAGGGCTGGCTCGCGGGCGGCAACATGGCCCGCAACACGACCATCATCCGCTCCAACTACCTCTGGGACGAGAGCGCCGGCATCTACGAGCACGCGCTCAAGCTGTGGGAGAACCTGGAGGACGAGCTCGACTACCCGATCCTCTTCTCCCAGCGCGGTGTGCTCAACCTCGCCCACAGCCTCCAGGACGTCCGCGACAGCGTCCGCCGGGTCGAGGCCAACCGCCTCAACGGCGTGGACGCCGAGTGGCTCGACGCCGAGCAGGTCAAAGAGGTCTGCGGAATCGTCAACATCTCGCCGGACGTGCGCTATCCGGTCCTGGGCGGCACCTACCAGCCGCGCGCCGGCATCGCCAAGCACGACTACGTGGCCTGGGGCTACGCCCGCTCCGCCGACGCGGCCGGCATCGACATCATCCAGAACTGCGAGGTCACCGGCCTCGACGTGGTCGGCGGCCGGGTGGTCGGGGTCCGGACCACCCTCGGTCCGATCGCCGCGGGCAAGGTGGCGCTGTGCTCGGCCGGCCACACCTCGGTCCTGGCCGCCATGGCGGGCATCGAACTCCCGCTGCAGAGCCACCCGTTGCAGGCGCTGGTGTCGGAACTGCTGGAGCCGGTGCACCCCACCGTCGTCATGTCCAACGCCGTCCATGTGTACGTCAGCCAGGCGCACAAGGGCGAGCTGGTGATGGGCGCGGGCATCGACGCGTACAACTCCTACACCCAGCGCGGCGCGTTCCACATCATCGAGGACCAGATGGCGGCGGCCCTGGAGCTGTTCCCGGTCTTCGCCCGTGCCCACGTCCTGCGCACCTGGGGCGGCATCGTCGACGTCAGCCCCGACGCCTCACCGATCGTCGGCCTCAGCCCCGTCGACAACCTCTACCTCAACTGCGGCTGGGGAACAGGCGGTTTCAAGGCCACCCCCGGCGTCGGCTGGGTCTACGCCCACACCATCGCCCACGACACGCCCCACCACCTCAACGCCCCCTTCTCGCTCGACCGTTTCACCACCGGCGCGCTCGTCGACGAGCACGGCGCGGCCGCGGTGGCCCACTAGGGATCCTCAAGGGAGCCGAACGAAATGCTGCTCATCCCCTGCCCGTGGTGCGGGCCCCGCGACGAGGCCGAGTTCCACTACGGCGGCCAGGCCCATGTCGCCTACCCGGCCGACCCGTCGGCGCTGACCGACGAGGAGTGGGCCAGGTACCTGTTCTTCCGCGCCAACCCCAAGGGCCCCTTCGCCGAGCGCTGGTCCCATGCGGCGGGCTGCCGACGCTGGTTCAACGCGGTGCGGGACACGGCGACCAACGAGTTGCTGGCCGTCTACCGGGCGGGGGAGGAGCGGCCGGAGACTCTTGAGCCGCGAACATCTGTCGCTCAGCCGGTTCCTTCCGAGCCCGGTCCGGCACAGACAGCCCGTCCGGCGTTCGAGGACGAGGCCCTTTCGGGGCCGATCGGGGGTCCGGGGGCGGAGCCCCCGGCCCGCACCCGCGCTCACCGGCGAACCCTCACCTTCACCTTCGACGGCACCGCATACCAGGGCGTGGAAGGCGACACCCTCGCCTCCGCCCTCCTCGCCAACGGCGTCATCCAGGCAGGCACCAGCATCAAGCTCGGCCGCCCCCGCGGCATTTTCTCGGCCGGCGTGGAGGAACCCAACGCCGTCGTCCAGATCGAGGAGCCCTTCCCCGAGCCGATGCTCCCCGCCCCCGCCGTCGAGCTCTACGACGGCCTGGTGGCGACCAGCCTCCCCGGCCAGGGCCGCCTCGCCACCGAACCGGACCCGGCCCGCTACGACGCCGTACACGACCACTGCGACCTGCTGATCGTCGGCGCGGGCCCGGCCGGCCTCGCGGCGGCGGCCGCGGCGGCGGGAACCGGCGCCCGGGTCATCATCGCCGACGACCACGCCGAACTCGGCGGCAGCCTTCTCGGCACCGGTGAACTCCCCGACTGGGTGGGCGAGATCGGTGCCCTCCTCGACGCCGCCCCCGACGTCCGCGTCCTGCGCCGTACCACCGTCTTCGGCCACTACGACGACAACCACCTCCTCGCCGTCGAGCGCCGCACCAACCACCTCGGCGCCGCAGCCCCGGCCGGCGTCTCCCGCGAACGCGTCCACCGCATCCGCGCCCGCCGGGTCGTCCTCGCCACCGGTGCCCACGAGCGCTCCCTCGCCTTCGCGGACAACGACCGCCCCGGCGTGATGCTGGCCGCCTCCGCCCGTACCTACCTCCACCGCCACGGCGTTCTCCCCGGCCGGCACGCCGTCGTGTTCACCACCAACGACAGCGCGTACGCGGCGGCGCTCGACCTGACCGCGTCCGGCGTCGACATCGCGGCGGTCGTCGACACCCGCCCCGAACCCGGTGCCTGGGCGGACCGCGCCCGCGCGGCCGGGATCGAGGTGCTGCCCGGCCATGCCGTCATCGGCACGGAGGGCGAGGCGCGCCTGACGGCGGTGACCGTCGCCCCGTACGGACAGACCACGGGACAGCGGGAGTTCGCCGCCGATCTGCTGCTGGTCTCCGGCGGCTGGAACCCCGTGGCGCATCTGTTCAGCCAGTCGGGCGGCAAGCTCCGCTACGACGAGACACTGGGCACCTTCGTGCCCGACTCCGGCCGGCAGGCCGTCGAGGTCGCGGGCAGCGCGAGCGGTGTGTTCGACCTGGCAGGCGTCCTCGCGCAGGGCGCGGCGGCCGGCGCCCGGGCCATCGAGGCCGAGGGCTACACCCCCGAGGCGCCGAGCCTCCCGCAGGTACCCGCGCAGCCCCGCCCCACGCCGCCCATGCAGGTGTTCACCGTCCCCGGCCGCGAAGGCGCCCCCCGCTTCGTCGACCTCCAGCGCGATGTCACCGTGGACGACCTGTCCCGCGCCACCGGCGCCGGGCTGCGCTCGGTCGAGCACACCAAGCGCTACACCACCGCCGGCACCGCCAACGACCAGGGCAAGACCGCCGGCGTCCTGGCCAGTGGTGTGGTGGCCGAACTCCTCGGTGTGGACGTCTCCGCGCTCGGCACGACGACCTTCCGCCCGCCCTACACCCCGGTCTCCTTCGCCGCTCTCGCCGGCCGCGACCGCGGCGCCCTCAGCGACCCGGTCCGTACGACGGCCCTCCACGCGTGGCATGTCGGTCACGGCGCCCTCTTCGAGAACGTCGGCCAGTGGAAGCGCCCCTGGTACTACCCCCAGGACGGCGAGGACATGGAGACGGCGGTGCTGCGCGAGTGCGCGGCCACCCGCGAGGGCGTCGGCTTCATGGACGCCTCCACCCTCGGCAAGATCGATGTCCAGGGCCCGGACGCGGGCGCCTTCCTCGACCTGCTCTACACCAACCTGATGAGCACCCTGAAGGTCGGCATGATCCGCTACGGCGTGATGTGCCGCCCCGACGGCATGGTCTTCGACGACGGCACGGTCATCCGGCTCGCCCCGGACCGCTTCCTGGTCACCACGACCACCGGCAACGCGGCGACCGTCCTGGACTGGATGGAGGAGTGGCTGCAGACCGAGTGGCCGCAGCTGAAGGTGCACTGCACCTCCGTCACCGAGCAGTGGGCCACCGTCGCCCTGGTCGGCCCGAAGTCCCGCGCGGTTCTCGGCTCGCTCGCGCCGCGACTGGCCGTCGCCAACGACGACTTCCCGTTCATGGCCTGGCGCGAGACGACCGTCGCCGGCATCGAGGCGCGGGTGTGCCGGATCAGCTTCTCCGGTGAACTCGCGTACGAGATCAACGTGTCGCCGTGGGAGGCCCTCGCCCTGTGGGAGGCGCTCTACGAGGCCGGCGCCCCCTACGGCATCACCCCCTACGGCACCGAGACCATGCACGTCCTGCGCGCCGAGAAGGGCTACCCGATCATCGGGCAGGACACCGACGGCACGGTCACCCCGCAGGACCTCGGCATGAGCTGGGCGGTCTCCAAGAAGAAGCCGGACTTCATCGGCAAGCGCTCCTACGCCCGCGCCGACTCCGTCCGCCCCGACCGCAAGCACCTGGTCGGCCTGCTCCCGGAGGACCCCGGCACCTTCCTCCCCGAGGGCACCCATCTGGTCGCCGAGAGCGAACTGCCCGCGCCACCGGTCCCGATGCTCGGCCATGTCACCTCCAGTTACCGCAGCGCCGCCCTCGGCCGCACCTTCGCGCTCGCCCTGATCAAGGGCGGCCGGGACCGCATCGGCGAGCGCCTCTACGCCCCGGTCGGCGACCGGCTGGTCCCGGTGACCGTCGCCAGCCCCGTCCTCTACGACCCCGAGGGAGCCCGCCGCGATGGCTGACACCGCACTCGACGTCCCGCCCCGCAGCCCGCTGGGGCACGCCGCCGACCGTCTGGCGGCCGTGACGCACGACTCCCAGGGCGCGATCCGGCTGGCCGAACTCCCCTTCCTGGCCCAGCTGAACATCCGACTGGACGCCAAGGGCGCCGCCGCGGACGCCGTGGGCCTCGCGCTCGGCCTCCAACTGCCCCTGGAGCCCAACACGGTGGTGCGGGCGGGGGAGTCGACGGTCCTGTGGCTCGGCCCGGACGAATGGCTGCTCCTCGCCCCGCCCGGCACCCAGCGCGACCTGGAGAGCCGGATCCGGGAGGCCGCCGGCGAGGAGTTCGTCTCCGTCACCGATGTCTCCGCCCAGCGCACCACCCTCCTCGTCGCCGGCCCCGGCGCCCGTGACCTCCTGTCCCACGGCTGTGCCCTGGACCTCCACCCCCGTGTCTTCGCCCCCGGCCGCTGCGCCCAGACCACCCTGGGCCGCACCCAGGTCGTCCTGGTCGCCCGGGACGAGCCCAGGGCCGGATTCTGGGTGTTGGTGCGGTCGTCCTTCGCCGGCTATCTCACGGACTGGATACTGGACGCGGCCACCGAATACGTGTGACCCGCTCCGAACAGGGCGTCTCTCGGGCAACCGCCTGTGGGGCGCCCTGTGGTGTGTCCGCATCGCGAGACCTGTCCGAAAATCATTGACCACGACGGTCGCCGTCTGCTGAACTCCGTTTCATGACACCGCGTGTGGTTCTGACCCGGCGGCGCCACATCGACCTGGCGCATGTCGCCGGCGCGTTCTGTTGCCGTTGAGGACTCCTCCTCCGGCGCTCCTTTCTCGTCTGATCCCTCCGCTCGCCCCCGTATCCGCATCCGGGGCCGAGGCACCTCCGCACAGCCGGCTGTCGGCGCACTGACGTGCCGACGGCTGTGAGCCGCGCGTCTTTGTCCTGTCTATGACACACCTCTCCGAGGGGCCCACCCATGCCTCCGTCCATTCACCGGCTCACGAGCCGCATCGGCGCGATCGTCGAGGGCGTCGACCTCACCGCACCCGCGGACCCCGAGACGATCGCGACGCTCCGCAAGGCCCTCAACGAGCACAAGGCGATCGTCTTCGACCAGGTCGACCTCGACAACGCGGGTCAGGAACGGGTCGCCGGCTGGTTCGGCGCACTGACCACCGCGCATCCCAACGTGCCGGCCACCGACGGCACCACCAACGTCCTCGCCGTCGACAGCGAGACCTCCAAGGCGAACGAGTGGCACACGGACGTCACCTTCGTGCTCAACCCGCCCCAGCTGACGACACTCCGGTCCATCGTGACCACGCCGTACGGCGGCCAGACCCTCATCGCGAACGCCGCCGCGGCCTACCGCGGCCTTCCGGAGCCGCTGCGCGCCCTCGCCGACACGCTGCGCGTGGTGCACACCAACCAGTACGACTACGCGCGCCCCGCGGCCGCCTCGGCCCTGCGCGAGGAGTACGACCGGGTCTTCGTCTCGACGCCGTACGAGACCGAGCACCCCCTTGTCCGGGTGCACCCGCTCACCGGTGAACCCGGCCTGTTCATCGGCGGGTTCGCCAAGCGGATCGTCGGACTGTCCGGCAGCGACTCGGCGGACCTGTTGCGCATCCTGCAGTCCTACGTCACCCGGCCGGAGAACATCCTGAGCTGGACCTGGTCCCCGAACCAGCTGCTGATCTTCGACAACCGCATCACCCAGCACTACGCGGTGGACAACTACGACGACCACCCGCGCCGCCTCAACCGGGTGACCGTCGCGGGCGAGATACCCGTCGGCGTCGACGGCCGCCCGAGCGAGCGACTCCTCGGCGACGCCTCGCACTACAGCGACGTCCTGGAACTGGAGGCCGTGGCATGACCGACATCAGTCTCAAGAGCCCGGCGGTCGTCCCCGCCGCCGAGCCCCCGAGGGCCACCGGCCGCGAGGTGTTCCTGCCCCGCGGCGCCCGCCGCCGGACCACCTGGCACACGCTTCGCGAGCGGCTGCGCTGGCCCCTGGGGATCTACACCACCCCGGTCGTGATCCTCGTCGCCTGGGAGGTCCTCGCCAGGGCGGGGGTGCTGAAGAAGACCTACGCCCCGGCGCCGACCTCCATCGTCAAGTCGGCCGTCGACCTGTGGCAGCAGGGCGTACTGGGGCCGGACCTGGCCATCTCGCTCCAGCGGGCCGGCATCGGTCTGGCGATCGGGCTCACCGTGGGCATCGTCGCCGGGGTGCTCGGCGGACTGCTGCGCAGCGGGGAGTTCCTCTTCAACGGCGTCGTGCAGATCTTCAACACGATCCCGCTGCTGGCCGTACTGCCCCTGATGATCGTGTGGTTCGGCATCGACGAGCTGACCAAGGTGCTGCTCATCTCCTTCGGCGCCGGCGTCCCGATGTACCTCAACCTGTTCGCCGCGATCAGGGGCGTCGACCAGCGGCTGATCGAGATGGCGCGCACCACGGGCGCGGGCAACTGGCGGCTGGTGACCCGGGTGCTGGTGCCCGGGGCCCTGCCGGGATTCCTGGTGGGCCTGCGCTTCTCCCTCGCCTACAGCGTCCTCGGCCTGGTCGCGGCCGAGACGGTCAACGCCGACAAGGGTCTCGGCTTCCTGATCACCCAGGGGCAGACCTATCTGCAGACCGGTCAGGTCTTCGTGGGGCTGGTGATCTACTCGCTCCTCGGTCTGCTCGCCGACCAGTTCGTCCGGGTACTCGAGCGGGTGCTGCTGCGGTGGCGCCCCAGTTATGAGGCGTCATGAGCAGCACGGTCGTCACCCAGGAGACACGCCCCCGGCAGCAGGCCGGCGCGGCCGTCGAGCAGGTCGTCCGACGCTTCGGCGACCGGGTGGTCCTCGACCGTCTCGACCTCACCATCGGCGCCGAGGAGTTGGTGGTCCTGCTCGGCCCCTCCGGCTGCGGCAAGAGCACCCTTCTGCGGCTGCTCGCCGGTCTCGACCGGCCCGACGGCGGTCGCGTGGAGGTCCCCGCGAAGCGCGCCATCGTCTTCCAGGCCGACCGGCTGCTGCCCTGGCAGCGGGTGCTGCGCAACGTCACCCTCGGCCTGCACGGCCCCGACGCCGACCGGCGCGCCCTCGACGTCCTCGCCGAGGTCGGGCTCGCCGACCGGGAGAAGGCCTGGCCCAAGGAGCTCTCCGGCGGCGAGGCCCAACGGGTCTCCCTGGCCCGGGCGTTGGTGTCCGAGCCCGAACTCGTCCTGCTCGACGAGCCGTTCGCGGCCCTCGACGCCATCACCCGGCTGCGCATGCACGACCTCGTCCGGGCCCTGCGCAGCAAGCACCACGCGGCCATGCTGCTCGTCACCCACGACGTCGACGAGGCCATCGCGCTCGCCGACCGGATCGTCGTCATGAGCAACGGCCGTATCGGCACCTCGCACCTCGTCGAACTCTCCGCCGCCGACCGCGAGGCGAGCGTCGCCCGCGAGGAGCTGCGCGCCGCGCTCCTGAACGACCTGGGCCTCGCCAACCAGCACTGAACCCCCGTCCCCGCCACCCCCCGACTTCCTCCGCCACAGCACAGAAAGCGTGATCAGCCATGCCCAGAAACACCTCCCGACTCGTCAGCGCCGTAGGCGTGTTCGCTCTCATGGGCACCCTCGCCGCCTGCGGAGGGGAGTCACAGGCGGCGACCCCGCTCGCCGACGCCGGCGGATCGAGCGCCGGCAGCCACCCCGAGTGGAAGAACTACACGTTCACCATCGGCGACAACGGCGGTGACGGCAGCGAGGAACTCGCCAAGATCACCGGCGTCTTCGACAACGCGCCGTACAAGGTGAAGTTCGCCCGCTTCACCTACGGCCCGCCGCTCGTCCAGGCGGCCGCCTCCGGCGACATCGACCTCGGCAGCGTCGGCGACGTCCCGCCGATCACCGGCGCCGCGAAGGAGTACGGCTTCAAGGTCGTCGCCGTCAACCGGTCCCTCACGCCCACCCAGTCCAGCGAGAACATCATCGTGCCCAAGGGCTCCAAGCTGAAGACGCTGGGGGACCTCAAGGGCAAGAAGATCGCCGTCCCGCAGGGCAGTTCGGCCCACGGCCTGGCCCTGAACGCCCTCAAGAGCGTCGGCCTCACCCCCAAGGACGTGCACCTGGTCTTCCTCGACCCGGCGGCCGGCGCCACCGCCTTCAACACCGGCAAGGTGGACGCCTGGTCGATCTGGAACCCCCAGTCGGCGATCGCGGTCAAGAACGGCGCCCGCATCCTGGCGAAGGGCCTCCCGCCCATCGACCAGACCAGCAGCTACTACGTCGCCGGCGAGAAGTCGCTGAACGACAAGACCAAGCGGGCCGCCCTCACGGACGTGCTCAAGCGACTGGCCCACGAGTTCGCCTGGGCGATCAAGCACGAGGACAAGTACGCGGAGGCCATCTCCAAGGAGGAGGGCATCCCCCTCGCCGACGCCAAGACGTCCCTGAAGGCCTTCGAGACCCGGGTGACCCCGGTGGAGAAGGCGGACATCGCGGCCGAGCAGAAGCTCGCGGACGCCTTCCTGGAGGCGGGCCAGATCACCAAGACGGTCGATGTCGCGACCATCACCGACAACCTCCTCCCGGCCGGCTACGACAGCTCGAAGCTGGAGGTCCAGCAGTGAGCCGCACACGACGCACCCTCCACCTGAACGCCTTCCTCATGGAGGCAGGCCACCACGAGGCCGCCTGGCGGCTCCCGCGCAGCAACCCGCGGGCCGACTTCGACCTCCAGCACTGGATCGACCTGGCCCGGCTGGCCGAGAGCGCCAAGTTCGACTCCCTGTTCCTGGCCGACGGCCCGGCCCTCATGGGCACCGGCGAGTTCCGCCCGCCGGGCCAGCTCGAACCGCTCACCCTGCTGACCGCGCTGTCCCAGGCGACCAACAGGATCGGCCTCATCGCCACGGTGTCGTCCACGTACAACGAGCCGTACAACCTGGCCCGTCGCCTCGCCTCCGTCGACCACGTCAGCGGCGGCCGGGCCGGCTGGAACATCGTCACCTCGGCGGGCGCCGACGAGGCCGCCAACTTCGGCCTGGTCGACCGCCCGGCCCACGCCGAACGCTACGCCCGCGCCGACGAGTTCCTGCACATCGCCAAGGCGCTGTGGGACAGCTGGGAGTCCGAGGCAGTCGTGGCCGACAAGACGACCGGCCGCTACGCCGACCCGTCGCGGCTGCACCGGCCCGACCACCGGGGCAGGTACTTCTCGGTGGCCGGACCCCTCAACGTCGAGCGCCCGCCGCAGGGTTACCCGCTGCTCGTCCAGGCCGGCTCCTCCGAGGACGGCAAGGACTTCGCGGCCCGGCACGCCGAGGCCATCTTCACCGCCCACCGGACCTACGAGCGCGCGGCCGACTTCTACGCCGACATCAAGGCCAGGACCAGGGCCGCCGGACGTGACCCGGACGGTGTGATCGTGCTGCCGGGCATCGTCCCCTACATCGGCTCGACCGAGGCCGAAGCCAGGGCACTGGCCAAGGAGTTCGACGATCTGCGCATCCCGGAGTACGGGCTGCGGCAGCTCGCCGCCGTCTTCGAGACCGAGCCGTCGGTCTTCGAACTCGACGCGCCGCTGCCGGACTTCATCCTCGCCCGCCCCAAGCTGGAGGGCTCACAGAGCCGTTCCGACCTGATCATCGAGCTCGCGGTGCGCGAGGATCTCACGGTCCGTCAGATCATCTCGCGGCTCGGCGGCGGCCGCGGGCACTTCGAGTTCATCGGCACGCCCGAGCAGGTGGCCGACGCGATCATCAGCTGGTTCGAGGGCGGTGCCGCGGACGGCTTCAACATCATGGCCCCGGCCCTGCCGTCCGGCCTTGCGGCCTTCATCGAGCATGTCCTGCCGATCCTGCGCGGCAAGGGCCTGTTCCGGGAGGAGTACGAGGGGACGACCCTGCGCGAGCACTACGGGCTGCCGGTGCCGGCCAACCAGTTCCATGGTTCCGGTGACTGACATCCGACCGCCGGCCCTGCGCGTCGAGGGGCTCAGCAAGACGTACGAGGACGGCTTCACCGCGGTGGCCGGGCTGGACCTGGAGATCCCCGACGGGGCCTTCTTCGGGCTGCTCGGCCCCAACGGCGCCGGCAAGACCACACTGATCGGCTCGGTGTGCGACATCGTCCGGCCCACCACCGGCACGCTCACCGTCTTCGGCCACGATCACCGCACCCGTGAGGCCCGGCGGCTGCTGGGCCTGGCCGAGCAGGAGATCAACGTCGACCGGTTCCTGTCGATCCGGCAGATGCTGATCTACCACGCCGGATACCACGGCATCGGGCGAAGGACGGCGGTGCGGCGCGCCGACGAACTGCTCGGCGTGTTCCGCCTCGACTCCAAGGCGGACGCCCGCGCCTACGAACTCTCCGGAGGCATGCAGCGCCGGCTCGTCATCGCGCGGGCGCTGATGCACCACCCCCGGCTGCTCATCCTCGACGAGCCGACCGCCGGCGTCGACGTGGAGCTCCGCTCGGAGATCTGGCGGCTGGTCAAGGGCCTCAACGCGGCAGGCACCACCGTCCTGCTCACCACGCACTACCTGGAGGAGGCGGAGACCTTGTGCGACGAGATCGCCCTGCTGCGGGCCGGCCGCATCGTGGACCGGGGCTCCGCGGCCTCCCTGCGGGACCGTTACGCGGCCCGCGACATCTCCGAGGTCTACGACCGGGTGATCACGGGGGAGGAGGTGGCATGACCGACACCACGGCCCTGCCCACCCGCCGCGAGCCCTTCAGGCCCGAACGCTCCCCGTTCCTCTGGCTGCTGGAGCGGGAGGTCCTGCGCTTCCTGACCATCTGGCGCTACAGCGTCGTCGGCCCGGTCCTGTCGACCGTGCTGTTCGTCGTCGTCTTCGGCACCGCCCTCGGCGGACACGTCGACACGGTCGACGGCGTCTCCTACGGCCGCTTCATCGTGCCCGGCCTGTTCGCGCAGGCGATCGTCAACGTCGGCTTCTTCAACGGCACGACCAGCCTGTTCGAGGCCCGCCGCGACCGCTACATCCACGACGTGTTCGCCAGCCCGCTGCGCTGGTGGGAGATCAACGCGGCGCTGGTGTGCGGCGGCATGGCCCGGGGAGCGGTGGTCGGCGCGGGAGTTCTCGCGGTGGCGCTCCCGCTCACCGGGGGCGGCGGCGTCGCCCGGCCCTTCGTCCTCCTGTTCGGCACCCTTGGTGTCCTTCTGGTCGCCGCGCAGGTCGGCGTGATCGCGGGAAGCCTCGCCAAGTCCCTCGACCACGTCTACTCCATGGAGTCCATCGTCCTGCTGCCGCTGGGCTTCCTCGGCGGGGTCTTCTACTCGGTTCACCAACTCCCGCCGGTCTGGGACGCGTTGAGCCGGGTCGACCCCGTCTTCTGGCTGGTGCAGGTCGAGCGGATCGGCTTCCTCGGCCAGGGTGACGTCGGCGCCGGCCTGGCCCTCCTCGTGGTCTGGGCCCTCGCCGCCGCGCTCTCGGCGTGGTCCGCCGCCATGTTCGCCACCGGTCGCCTCAAGCCCTGATCCCCGCCCCGGGAAAGGAACGCACACCCATGCCGACCACCGCATCCGAACAGACCCTCTCCACCGACGTGCTGGTGATCGGCGGCGGCCCCGCCGGCACCTGGGCCGCCATCAAGGCCGCGCAGGCCGGCGCGGACGTCGTCCTGGCCGACAAGGGCCACACCGGCGCGAGCGGTGCCACCGCGTCGGTCGGCACCGGCATCTGGTACGTCGAGGACGACCCCGACCTGCGGGAAGCCGCCATGGCGAGCCGTGAGGGCCTCGGCGGCCACCTGGCCGACCGGGACTGGATGGCACGCGTCCTCGACGAGACCCACGCCCGTATGGACGAACTCGCCCGCGTCCAGCGCTACCCCTTCCCCGTGGACGCCCACGGCCGGCAGATCCGCACCGACCTCCAGGGCCCGGAGTACATGCGCAGGCAGCGAACCCGGGTGCAGCGCCTGGGAGTTCGCATCCTCGACCACACCCCGGCGCTGGAACTGCTGGTCGACGCCGACGGAGTCGTCTCGGGGGCCCGGGCGCTGGACCGCAGGACCGGTGACACCGTCCGTATCGAGGCGGGCGCCGTCGTGCTCGCCGCCGGCGGATGCGCGTTCCGGTCCAAGACCCTCGGCTGCGACGTCAACACCGGTGACGGCGCACTCCTCGCGGTCGAGGCGGGAGCGCGACTGTCCGGGATGGAGTTCTCCAACGCCTACGCCATCGCCCCCAAGGGCACCTCGCTGACCAAGACCGCGTACTACTCCTGGGCGAGCTTCTACCGCGCCGACGGCTCGGTCCTCGAAGGCGCGGCCAGCAAGGGCGGCCGGTCCGCGATCGCCCGGGCGCTTCTCGACGAACCGGTCTACGCCCGCTTCGACAAGGCCACGCCGGAGGACCGACGCGCCATGCGCAAGGGCCAGCCCAACACCTTCCTCGTCTTCGACCGGCTCGGCATCGACCCGTTCACCGACCTGTTCGAGATCACCCTGCTCGCCGAGGGCACCGTGCGCGGCACGGGCGGGGTGCGGATCGCGGACCACGATTGCTCCACCGACGTCCCCGGCCTGTACGCGGCCGGCGACACCGCCACCCGCGAGCTGATCTGCGGCGGCTTCACCGGAGGCGGCAGCCACAACGCCGCATGGGCGGCCTCGTCCGGCAGCTGGGCGGGCCGGGCGGCCGCGGGCTTCGCCACCCGGCGCGGCCGACCGGACCGCGGAGTGCGCGCGGTCGGCACGGCGGGTCTGCGCCCCACCGGTGCCGTCACCGAGGACCATCGCGAGGTCGTCGCGGACGTACAACGCCAGGTGCTGCCGTACGAGCGCAACTATCTGCGCCACGCGGACCGCCTCGCACCGGCCCTGCGCTCGCTGCACGGCACCTGGTCCGCCGTCCGCGAAGGGCTCGGCGCGAGCGGCGAGGACGTCTTCCGGGCCCGCGAGGCAGCCGCGATGGTCGCGCACGGCCGCTGGATGTACCACGCGGCGCTGCGGCGCACCGAGTCGCGCGGTATGCACAAGCGCATCGACCGGCCCGGACTGGACCCGGCCCAGCACCACCGGCTGCTCACCGGTGGCCTCGACGAGGTCTGGAGCCGCCCGGAGCACGCGGCCGTGGCAGCGGAAGGGCGTGCGGCATGATCGAGGTCGTCGAGGCGGGCCGCTGCATCGCGTGCGACCGGTGCATCGAGGTGTGCCCCACCCGGGTGTTCGACCGCGGGCCCGACGGGGTGCCGGTGATCGCACGGCACGACAGCTGCCAGACCTGCTTCCAGTGCGAGGCGTACTGCCCGACCGACGCGCTCTTCGTCGCACCGCTCGTCGACCCGGCGCCCGCCGACTCGCCCTACCGCGACCCCACCCTGCTCGAGGACTCCGGTCTGCTTGGCGGGTACCGGCGCGAGCTCGGCTGGGGCGGAGGCAGGCCGCTGGGCGCCCGCACGGCGATCGGGCCCGAGTACCCGGACTGACCCGCGGGAGGCGGCTCGGCCCGGTGACCCGGTGTCCCCGGCCCAGTGACTACGACGCCCGGGCGTCCACGACCCAGCAACCCGCGGTGAACCGGACGTCCGGGCCGTGCACGAACGGCTCGAACGCGGCGCGGACCGTCTCGACGACCTTCTGCCGGGTCGTCTCGTCCACCGCGCGCAGGGCCTGGCCGACCGGACCCATCCGGCTGAAGTAACCGGCCAACTCCCGCTCGGGGAAGGAACATTCCACGTCGAGCGGCCGGATGTCGATCCCGCTCCAGCCACCGTCCGCCAGGACGCGCCGCACCCGGTCAGCGTCGGCGAAGGCGAACTGGCCCGGCTCGTCGGGGCGTCGGACGGGGAGGTCCGGCAGCAACGGGGCCGCGGCACGCTCGGCCGTCGTCATGAACGGGTTGTCGGCCGGCCCGCGCCAGGCGACGAACCGGAGCCCGGCCCCGTCCCGGGCCGCGCGCCGCAGATTGGCGAACGCCCGCACGGGGTCGCCGAAGAACATGACGCCGAACCGGGAGACGACCGCGTCGAAGGTGCCCGGTTCGAAGGCGTGGTCCTGCGCGTCGGCGCGGACGAAGGAGACGGGCGTGGCCTCCCGCTCGGCACGCTCCCGCGCGGCGACGATCATCGGCTCGGAGATGTCGACGCCCACACAGCGCGCCCCCGGCCCGAGCCGCCGTGCGACGGCCACCGTCGTGCCACCGGTCCCGCACCCGACGTCCAGGACCCGGCCCTCGGGTCCGACGGACGCGGCCACCGCATCGACGAGCGGCGCTTCGAACGGCCTGAGCAACCCGTCCAGCACCGCCTGCGCCTCGACCCAGGCCTGCCCGGCGCCGCCGCTCCAGCGCGCCGCCTGGTCCTCACCCGTGCCGCGCTCCACACCCATGATCGTCTCCTGTGCTTGCCTTCATCACATCAGGATGACACCGTCCTACTTCAAGTCGACTTGAGGTCAAGCCATGACAGTGCTGGACATCGCCGAGGTGGCGCGGCGGGCCGGCGTGCCCGCCTCCACGCTGCGGTTCTACGAGGAGAAGGGGCTGGTCACGCCGGTCGGACGGCGGGGTCTGCGCCGGCAGTACGACCCCGCGGTGCTGGAGCGACTGGCACTGATCGCGCTGACCCGCGCCGCCGGGTTCTCCCTCGACGAGATCGCGCTGATGTTCGCGCCGGACGGACGACCCCGTATCGACCGCGAGACGCTGACGGCCAAGGCGGACGAACTGGACCGGCGGATCACCGAACTGGGCGTGCTGCGCGACTCCCTGCGCCACGCCGCCGCCTGCCCCGCGCCCAGCCACATGGAGTGCCCCACCTTCCGCCGCCTGCTGAAGGCGGCCGCGTCGGGAGGCGTTCCGGTGCGCGCGAAGCGGCCACCCGGCACGCTGTGAGAGGCCTCGATCCCGGGCGGGCCCGTGAGTACGCTCCGTGACCGGAGGGTCGCCGTGAAGCCGGCGCATCCATCCTGACTGTCCGGGAGCGGCGCGAGGTGCGACGCTGGGACGGGAGGTATCCGCCGAGGGGACTCGGGAGGGCCCGATGGGACGTGATGTGCCGGCCCTGGTGTTCACGCGGGAGGACCGCCGCAGATACCGGGACAAGATGCACACCTGCCTCGACGTGCTGGCCCAGATGCTGAGCGAGTCGGGTTTCGAGAGCGAGCGGCCGCAGGTCGGGCTGGAGATCGAGCTCAACCTGGTCGACGACGACGGGCTGCCCGCGATGCGGAACACCGAGGTGCTCCAGGCGATCGCCGACCCCGCCTGGTCGAGCGAGCTGGGCCGCTTCAACCTGGAGATCAACATCCCGCCCCGGCGGCTGCTCTCCGGCGGCCCCGGCTCCTGGGAGCGGGAGATCCGCGACGCCCTCAACCACGCCGAGGAGCGCGCCGCGGCCGTCGGCGCCCACCTGATCATGATCGGCATCCTGCCCACCCTGGCCGAGACGGACGTCGGTGAGGCCGGCCTCTCGGGCGATCCGCGCTACAAGCTCCTCAACGAGCAGATCTTCGCGGCCCGCGGCGAGGATCTGCGCATCCGGATCGACGGCGTGGAGCAGCTCTCCATGTACGCCGACGCCATCACCCCCGAGGCCGCCTGCACCAGCACCCAGTTCCATCTCCAGGTCGCCCCACGGGAGTTCGCCGACTACTGGAACGCCGCCCAGGCCATCGCGGGCGTGCAGATCGCCCTCGCCGCCAACGCGCCCTTCCTCTTCGGTAGAGAGCTGTGGCGCGAGACCCGTATCCCCCTCTTCGAGCAGGCCACCGACACCCGCCCCCAGGAGATAAAGGCCCAGGGCGTACGGCCCCGGGTGTGGTTCGGAGAGCGCTGGATCACCAGCGTCTTCGACCTGTTCGAGGAGAACGTACGCTACTTCCCGGCCCTGCTGCCGATCTGCGACGACGAGGACCCGCACCGGACACTCGCGGCCGGCGGAGTCCCGGAACTCGGCGAACTCACCCTGCACAACGGCACGATCTACCGCTGGAACCGCCCCGTGTACGCCGTCACCGACAGCGGTCCGCACCTGCGCATCGAGAACCGCGTCCTGCCCGCCGGACCCACGGTCGCCGACATCATCGCCAACGGCGCCTTCTACTACGGCCTCACGCGCGCCCTGGTCGACGAGGACCGCCCGGTGTGGACACGGATGTCCTTCTCGGTCGCCGAGGAGAACCTCCACACCGCCGCCCGCGACGGCATCGACGCCCGTCTCTACTGGCCCGGCGCCGGCGAAGTCCCGGTCACGGAACTGGTGTTGCGCCGACTGCTGCCGCTGGCCCACCGCGGCCTCGAACTGGCCGGCATGGACGCGGCCTGGCGCGAGCCCCTCCTCGGCATCATCGAACAGCGCTGTGTCACCGCCCGCAACGGCGCCCTCTGGCAGGCGGAGACCGTCCACCACCTGGAGAAGGCGGGCACCGGTGACCGCCGGGAGGCACTGCGCCGAATGACCACGACCTACATGGACTACATGCATCTCAACGCACCGGCACACACCTGGCCCGTGGACTGACGGCCCGACTGAGCGGTGACCGACGGGGGTGGCTGCCGGGCTGATCGGTGTGGGGTGCGGATGGTCGCGGGCCGATACATCCGATCGGTGCGCGGCGTGGGCGGCCTCGCCGCCGATCCTCCTGCGGCGCTGATCCGTACGCGCGGCGGAGGTCGCGGTGCTGATCCCTGCGCGGCGCGGCTGGCTACCGCGGTGGTTCCCGTGTGGTGGGCGGCTCCGCGCTGGCTCCCGCGCGGTGCGAGTGGCTTCGTGCTGGCTCCCGCGCGGTGCGAGTGGCTTCGTGCTGGCTCCCGCGCGGTGGGGGTGGTTGTCGCGTTGGTTCCCGTGCGGTGGGCGTCTCCGTGCTTGTTCCCATGTGGCGCGGGTGGTCGCCATGCTGGCTTCCGCGCGGCGCGGGTGGCTACCGCGTTGGTTCCCGTGCGATGGGTGGCTTCGTGCTGGCTCCCGCGCGGTGGGGGTGGTTGTCGCGTTGGTTCCCGTGCGGTGGGCGGCTCCGTGCTTGTTCCCGTGTGGCGCGGGTGGTCGCCATGCTGGCTTCCGTGCGGTGCGAGTGGCTCCGCGTTGGCTTCCGTGCGGTGCGAGTGGCTCTGCGCCGGCCTCCGTGCGGTGCGAGTGGTTCCGTGTTGGCTTTCGGCGGGTGCCGATATCGCTTTCGCCGAGCCCCCGTCCGCCGCATCCAGGACCGGCCTCGGGGATGTGCCGGGGTCAGCCCCGGTACCCCCGCAGCTTTCGGTACAGCGTGGCGCGGGCTATGCCCAGGGACGCCGCCGCACGTGCCTTGTTGCCGCCGTGCAGGCGCAGGGCCTCCAGGATCGCGGCGCGCTCGGCGTGTTCCATCGGGCTGAGCGGCCGGGGCGCGGGGCCCTCGCGCACCGGGTCCGGCAGCTCGGCCCGCCGGACCGGGCCGGTAGAGCGCCGGTGCTGGGCCAAGGCCCGTACGAGATGGGCGAGTTCGGTGACATTGCCGGGCCATGGATGCCGCTCCAGCGCGCGCAGCGCCTCCAGGGTCCAGGTGAGCGGAGGTCGACCGGGCGTGGGGGAGGGGGCGAGGGCGTTGAGCAACTCCCTGATGTCGTCGGGGCGTTCACGCAGTGCGGGGAGGGTGACCGAGCGGGCGGCCAGGGTGTCCAGAAGGCGTTGGAGACAGGGACCCGGTGGTGTCCCGGGGGTATGGGTCACCAGCAGGGGCACGTCCGGACGGGCCGAGAGCAGCGAGTTGAGAGCGGCCGTGTCCGAGGGTGCGAGACGCTCGACATGGCGGATGAGAAGCGGACGGCCGCCCGTCAACTCCGCGATCCCGCCGCCGAGTTCACTCTCCGCCGCGTCCAGGACCACGGGATCCGAGGCCACCTCGAGCACCAGCGAGGTCTTCCCGGTGCCCCGCTCGCCCACGACGAGCAGAGGCTCGGGGGAGCGTGCCAACTCCACCGCCCGCCCGACCGCGAGTCGCCAGGGCACCGACCGTCCGGCAAGCGCCGGCACGGTTCGAGGGGCCGCTGTCACGACCGTGGGCCCCACCGGCTCCAGCACGGCCACCACACCGAACACGGAACCCAACTGCTCCATGGGAGTGAGGACCGCAGCGCATCCCGCGCCGTCCAGGAGCCCGGTGCGGTACGAGGCCGGCGGCACCGCACCGGCTCCGGGCCCCGAGGCCCGCAGCAGCCCGGCCGCCTCCCGTTCCAGCGCCTCCAGCCCCTCCGGTGACAGCAACCGCTCGGCGGCCTCGCTGATGAACCGGTTGCGGCCGTCCAGGGCGACGACCGCGCGCGTCCCCTCGCCCGCGGCCCGCAGATACGCGTCCAGCAGCAGCCGTTCCGCCGCCCGCGACCGAGCGAGAAGCTCCGCCTCGACGGCGCTCGCCGCGGCCTCCGCGAGGGCCGCCCCCGGATGCGGCCCGCACCCGGCGCACAGCCCGCTCGCCACCGTCACCGTGCCCAGCGGCTGCCCGGTCTCCGGCGACCGCACCGGCACACTGACCGCGCAGACGTCCTGCCACAGGTCGAGGAAGTGCTCGGGGCCGTGCACCTCCGCCCGCCGGCGGGTGCGCAGGGCGAGGGCCGCGCTGTTGTGCCCGACCGCCTGCTCGGAGAGGTCACGGCAGGGTTCGCCGGGCCCTTCCCCACTCGCCCACAGCACCCGCAGCCGCTCGTCGGTGAGGACGAGCGAGGTCCGCCCGGAGCCGAGGGCGGGGGAGATCCGTTCGAGGACGGGCCGGGCCGCGTTGAACAGGGGGGACCGAGGCGCCCGTAGAGGACGTGGAGGAAGACGAAGCCTTTCCGCGGCTTCCCGGGCTTCCCGGGCGGGGTCGCGCGCGTCGGGCCGTACGCCGAAGAAACGCGCACGTCTCCAGGCGGCGACGACGTCCTCCGGTGTCCCGTCCGGCAGTTGGCGTCCTTGCAGGAACAACTCCCTGGCCCTGCGCAGTGAGGCGAGGCCGGGGCGGACGGAAGGGTGCTCTGCGGTGGTCACGGCACCGCTCACCCTACCGGGAACGGTTGAATACGCAACGACTCGCGCTCGTTCCGGCGCGGTGTCTCGAATTGAGACACCCATGCCCCTGGGTCCGCATACATGATCTTGAAGAGTCGGCGCCTGTTCTCGTTTCCCTGGAGCGTTCCCGTGCACATCGTCGAGCCCGATGTCGTGACCGACGTACTGATCGTCGGCAGTGGCCCCGCCGGCGCCTCCGCCGCGCTCGCCCTGAGCACCTACGGCGTCCCGAACATCGTCGTCACCCGCTACGCGCGCCTCGCCGACACGCCCCGCGCCCACATCACCAACCAGCGCACCATGGAGGTGCTGCGCGATCTCGGTGTCGAGGACGAGGTGGTCGCCAAGGCGACCCCGCAGCACCTCATGGGCGACACGACCTTCTGCACCAGCCTCGCCGGCGAGGAGCTGGGCCGGGTCCGCTCCTGGGGCAACGACCCCCTCGTCCAGGCCGCCCACGAACTCGCCAGCCCCACCCGCATGTGCGACATGCCCCAGCACCTCATGGAGCCGGTGCTCGTCGACGCAGCCGTCGCGCGCGGCACGCAGCTGCGCTTCAGCACGGTCTACAAGTCCTTCGTCCAGGACGACTCCGGCGTGACGGTCACCGTCGAGGACCGGCTGCGCGGCGACGAGTACACCATCCGCGCCAAGTACCTCATCGGCGCCGACGGCGGCCGCAGCCAGGTCGCCGAGGACGCCGGGCTGCCCATGGGCGGCCAGATGGGCGTGGCCGGCAGCATCAACATCGTCTTCGACGCGGACCTCACCCAGTACACCGCCCACCGCCCGTCCACGCTGTACTGGGTCCTCGCGCCGGGCGCCACCGTCGGCGGCATCGGGGCCGGCCTGGTGCGCTGCGTCCGGCCGTGGAACGAGTGGCTGATCGTCTGGGGCTACGACGTCACCGCCGGCGCCCCCGACCTGACCACCGAGTACGCCGAGTCGATCGTCCGCCAACTGGTCGGCGACGACGAGATCCCGGTGACCGTCAAGTCGTCCTCGGCCTGGACCGTGAACGAGATGTACGCCGAGACCTACTCCAACGGCCGTGTCTTCTGCGCCGGGGACGCCACGCACCGCCACCCGCCGTCCAACGGCCTCGGCTCCAACACGTCCATCCAGGACTCGTACAACCTGGCCTGGAAGCTCAAGCTCGTCCTCGACGGCACCGCCTCCCCGAAGCTGCTGGACACCTACACTGCCGAACGCGCCCCGATCGGGCGGCAGATCGTCACCCGGGCCAACAAGTCCATCGCCGAGACGGCCCCCGTCTTCGAGGCCCTGGACGGTCTCTCCCCGCAGACCCCCGAACAGCTGTGGGCCAACATCGCCGCCCGCAGGGACGACACCGAGGCCGCCCAGAAGCAGCGCGCGAGACTCCGCGAGGCGATCGCCTTCAAGGTCTACGAGTTCAACGCGCACGGCGTCGACCTCAACCAGCGCTACACCTCCGCCGCCGTCGTCCCCGACGGCACCGACGACCCCGGCTTCGACCGCGACCCCGAGCTCCACCACCAGCCGGCCTCCCGCCCCGGAGCCAAACTCCCGCACGCCTGGATCACCTCCGGCACCCGCACCCTCTCCACCCTCGACACCGTCGGCGGGGGCCGCTTCACCCTGCTCACCGGCATCGGCGGCCAGGACTGGCTGCGGGCCGCCGAGGCGCAGGACCCGCGGATCGCCACCGTCGTCATCGGCCCCGGCCAGGAGTACGAGGACCCGTACGGCGACTGGGCGCGGCTGAGCGAGATCGCCGACGGCGGAGCGCTGCTCGTACGCCCGGACGGTTACGTCGCCTTCCGGCACGCGACCGCCCCGGCGTCCGGCGCGGACGCCGAACGGCTGCTGACGGACGCGATGCGGCGGATCCTCGGACACGCCTGACGCGAGGCGGGGAGACGCCCTCCCCACGCCCGTCCGGCACGCCGCGAGGAGCTGCGCTGCGCCGCACCGGCCAGGACGGAACCGCACCGCGAGGACTACATCCTCAACTGGCGTTCCCTGCCGGCCCGGGGCATCGCGGTGGTCGGGCCGACGGTCCAACTGGAGCTGGACGTCCAGGCGATGTACCGCACCCACGACACGCCCACGCCGCCCGAGTAGCCGGCACCGCGCGCCGGCGCGCTGATCAGGTCAAGTGTCCCGGACCCTTGACTCGGAAGCTCTCCACCCCGATCCTCGTCCCAGATATTGCGCCGGTCATGACAAGACCATGAGTTCGTCAACGCCCCTGGGGACACCGCCCCTTGGACCCGTGGGCGACCTCCTGGGACCGCTCGACCGCGCCATCCCGCCGACCGAGGGACGTGGGCAGTGACGCCGACCCGACGCTCGTACCGCCGACGCAAGAACGTCACCGTGCTGTCGCTGCTCCTGCTGGCGCTGGCCGTCGTGCTCGGCCCCACGCCGAGCTCGGCGGCCGGCAACGACTGGTGGAACCCCACCGCCCGGCCCGCCCCGGACGTCCAGATCAACGTCACCGGCGAGCCCTTCACCGGCACCGACGCGGCGGGCGACGTACGGGGGTTCGTCGACGCGCACAACCACCTCTTCGGCAACGAGGCCTTCGGCGGACGTCTGATCTGCGGCAAGGTCTTCTCCGAGAACGGAGTCGCCGACGCCCTCAAGGACTGTCCCGAGCACTACCCCGACGGCACCCTCGCGATCTTCGACTACATCACCCACGGCGGTGACGGCAAGCACGACCCGGTCGGCTGGCCGACCTTCAAGGACTGGCCCGCGTACGACTCCATGACCCACCAGGCGAACTACTACGCCTGGGTGGAGCGGGCCTGGCGCGGCGGGCAGCGGGTGCTGGTCAACGACCTCGTCACCAACGGCATGATCTGCTCCATCTACCCCTTCAAGGACCGCAGTTGCGACGAGATGACCTCGATCCGGCTGCAGGCGAGGATGACGTACGCGCTCCAGGACTACATCGACAAGATGTACGGGGGCACCGGAAAGGGCTGGTTCCGGATCGTCACCGACAGCGCACAGGCGCGTGAGGTCATCAAGCAGGGCAAGCTCGCCGTCATCCTCGGCGTCGAGACCTCCGAGCCCTTCGGCTGCAAGCAGATCCTCGACATCCCGCAGTGCAGCAAGGCCGACATCGACAAGGGACTCGACGAGCTGTACTCCCTCGGTGTGCGCTCCATGTTCCTGTGCCACAAGTTCGACAACGCCCTGTGCGGCGTCCGCTTCGACTCCGGCGGCCTCGGAACGGCCATCAACGTGGGCCAGTTCCTGTCCACCGGCACCTTCTGGCAGACCGAGAAGTGCACCGGGCCGCAGCACGACAACCCGATCGGCAACGCCACCTCCGAGGCGGAGGGCGACCTGCCGGCCGGCGTGGACGTCCCCTCGTACGACTCGGACGCGCAGTGCAACAAGCGCGGTCTCACCGCCCTGGGCGAGTACGCCGTGCACGGCATGATGAAGCGCAAGATGATGCTGGAGATCGACCACATGAGCGTCAAGGCCGTCGGCCAGGCGCTGGACATCCTGGAGTCCGAGTCCTACCCCGGCGTGATCTCCTCGCACAGCTGGATGGACCTGAACTGGACCGAGCGGGTCTACGCCCTCGGTGGTTTCGCGGCCCAGTACATGCACGGCTCCCAGGGCTTCGTCGCGGAGGCGGCCCGCACCAAGGCCCTGCGCGACAAGTACGGCGTGGGCTACGGCTTCGGCACCGACTTCAACGGCATCGGTGACCACCCCGCCCCGCGCGGAGCCGACGCCGCCGACAAGGTGACGTACCCCTTCAAGAGCGTCGACGGCGGCTCCGTCATCGACCGGCAGACCTCCGGTGAGCGCACCTTCGACATCAACACCGACGGTGCCGCGCACGTCGGCATGATCCCGGACTGGATCGAGGACATCCGCAAGGTCGGCGGGCAGAGCGTGGTCGACGACCTCTTCAGGGGCGCCGAGTCCTACCTCGACACCTGGGGCGCGACCGAGCAGCACCAGGCCTCCGTCAACCTTGCCAAGGGGCAGCCGGCGACGGCCAGTTCGTCGGAGTCGAACCCCTTCACCAGCTACCAGCCCGGTCGCGCGGTCGACGGCGACGACGGCACCCGCTGGGCCAGCGACTGGAGCGACGACCAGTGGTGGCAGGTCGACCTGGGCTCGACCCACCTGGTCGGCAAGGTCACGCTGGACTGGGAGCGGGCGTACGGGAAGTCGTACCGCATCGAGCTCTCCACGGACGGCACCAACTGGACGACGGCGTGGTCCACCACCTCCGGCGACGGCGGTCTGGACACGGCCAAGTTCACCGGCACACCGGCGCGTTACGTCCGTGTCCATGGCCTCGATCGCGGCACCGACTGGGGATACTCGCTCTACGAGGTCGGGGTCCACAGCGCCTGAGGCAGGGGTTCACGCAATGGCACGCATGCCGTCGGCACAGCGCCGCAAGCAGCTGACGGAGGCCGCCATCAGGGCGATGGCCCGGGACGGCGTCACGAAGACGACGACCCGGTCCATCGCCGCCGAGGCCGGCGTGTCCCTGAGCGTCTTCCACTACTGCTTCGACTCCAAGCAGGCCCTGGTGGAGTCCGTCATCACCACCCTGACGGACTCCTCGGTGAGCGTGGTCCAGGAGGCGCTGCGGCCCAGGGCCACGCTGGAGGAGACCGTCCGGGCCGGCTTCCAGGCGTACTGGGACCATGTCCGCGCCCACCCCGACGCCCATATGCTCACCTACGAGCTGACCCAATACGCCCTGCGCGAGCCGGGGTTCGAGCATCTGGCCCGACGGCAGTACGAGCTGTACGGCATCGCGTACGCCGAACTGATCGAGCGGCTGCGCGCCAGCCGGGACCTCGAACTCCGGGTGCCCGTCCAGGTGCTGGCCCGCTACCTGGCCGCCGTGACCGACGGGCTGACCCTCAACTACCTGGTGCTGGGCGACGAGTCGGCCTGGACCGACATCCTCGACACGGTCACCGCGCATATCGCGGGCCTTGTGGCCTGAGAGACCGATACGACCAGCGCCTTGACGTGTACTTGGCGAAGTGGCTTCATGGGAGCGCTCCCACATTTCCTGTCCCCCCATCCTCGATGCCTGAGTTTCTTGGCGCTCACTCCAGGAGCCGTAGTGAGAAGAACAAGAAGCACCACACACGAGCACCGCTTGTCCGGCCTGTTGCCACTGCTCGCCGCCCTGCTGGGTCTCGTGCTCGTCGGCGCCGCGTTCCCCGCCGCCGCCCGCGTCCAGTCGCCCGCCGTCCAGGCCACCGGGCTGCACATCAGCGACGGCCGGCTGGTCGAGGGGAACGGCAACGACTTCGTCATGCGCGGAGTCAACGCCGCCCACACCTGGTACCCCGGCAGGACCAAGCAGTCCCTGGCCGACATCAAGGCGCTGGGCGCCAACGCGGTCCGGGTGGTGCTGGCCGACGGGCACCGCTGGGCCGCCAACAGCGCCTCCGACGTGGCCGACGTCATCGCGCAGTGCAAGGCCGACCGGCTGATCTGCGTCCTGGAGGTGCACGACACCACCGGTTACGGCGAGGACAGCGCGGCCGGCACCCTCGACGAGGCCGCCGACTACTGGATCGGCCTCAAGGACGTGCTCGCGGGCCAGGAGAACTACGTCGTCATCAACATCGGCAACGAGCCCTGGGGCAACACCAACCCCGACGGCTGGACCGCCCCCATGATCGCCGCCGTCAAGAAGCTGCGCGCCGCCGGACTCCAGCACACGCTCATGGTCGACGCCCCCAACTGGGGCCAGGACTGGCAGGGCGTGATGCGCGCCAACGCCCAGTCCGTGTACGCCGCCGACCCCACCGGCAACCTGATCTTCTCGATCCACATGTACAGCGTCTTCGACACCGCGACCGAGATCACCGACTACCTCAATGCCTTCGTCAACGCCAAACTGCCCATTCTCATCGGTGAGTTCGGCGGTCCCGCCGACCAGTACGGCGACCCCGACGAGGACACCATGATGTCCGCCGCCCAGCAGCTCAAGCTCGGCTATCTGGCCTGGTCCTGGAGCGGCAACACGGACCCGATCCTCGACCTGGCCCTCAACTTCGACGCCACCCAGCTCAGTTCGTGGGGTCGGCGTGTCTTCAACGGCGTCAACGGCATCGCGCAGACCGCGAAGGAGGCCACGGTCTTCGGCGGCGGCAGCCCCGGTGACACGCAGGCCCCGACCGCTCCCGGCACTCCCAGCGCCTCCTCCGTGACGGCCACCTCCGTCTCGCTGACCTGGACCGCCGCCACGGACGACGTCGCGGTCACCGGCTATGAGGTCGTACGCGTCAACGGCGCCACCGAGACCCCGGCCGCCGCGTCCACCACCAACGCCGCGACCGTCACCGGCCTGACCCCCGACACCGCCTACGCCTTCGCCGTCTACGCCCGTGACGCCGCCGGCAACCGCTCCACCCGCTCGGCCACGGTGAACGTCACCACGGCCAAGGCGCCGAGCCTGTCCTGCTCGGTCGGCTACAAGGTCGTGGGGGAGTGGCCCGGCGGATTCCAGGGCGAGTTGACCCTCGGCAACCGCGGCACCACCGCCATCAGCGGCTGGACCCTGGACTTCACCTTCGCCGACGGTCAGACCGTCACCAACATGTGGGGGGGCACATCCCAGCAGACCGGCGGAGCGGTGACCGTGACCCCCGCCTCCTACACCACCACCATCCCCGGCGGCGGTTCCGTCACCGTCGGCTTCATCGCGAACAAGGGCACCACGAACACGGCCCCCGCGGCGTTCACGCTCAACGGAAGCGCCTGCGCGACCAGTTGACGTGACAAGGAGGCCGCTTCCTCACCGGGTCTCCGCACCGCCCGCCAACTGGTCCGCGAGACACGCCAGATACAGGGCCATGGTGGTGCGGTGCTCCCGCAGGGAGCGGCCGGTGATCTGCTCGATCTTGTTCATGCGGTAGACGACCGTGTTGCGGTGGATGTGCAGGGCGGCTGACGCCCGTACGAGGTTGAAGCCGCTCTCGCACCACGCGGTGATCGTGTCCCGCAGCGCCGGCCAGTCCGGCTGGGCGCGCAGTTCGGCCGTGGTCAGGTCGAGCAGGCGTCCGCGCGCGGGCTGGCCGACGGCGGCCAGCAGCTGATGGACGCGCAGATCGCTGATGGCGTGCACCCGGGAGCCGTCCGCGAGCCGGGAACCCAGGCGCAACGCGTCGCAGGCGTCCTGGTAGGAGTCGTGCAGTCCACCGACCGAGGCGGCCGGTTCGCCGATGCCGGCGCGGGCGGTCAGCCCGCCCTGGGCGGCGATCACATCGGTGACCCGGCGGCAGGCGGCCAGCAGGTCGGCCGCCGGGTCGCGGTCGGTGAGCCGGTGCAGCACGCCGATCCATCCGGGAGTCGTGGAGGCCACGACGTCCTGCGGGTCGGCGAAGACCTCGCGGACCGTGCGCAGCAGTTCCGAGCGGATCAGCGCCATGTCCTGGGTCGGCGTACGGTGCCGACGGGCCGTCGTGCTGGGCACGCCCACCTCGATGGCCACCGCGACCCGTGGCAGGCGCAGGTCGAAGCCGAGTTCGGCGGCCCGGAACATCAGGAACTCGCCCTCGACGACCTGCGGATCGTACGAGGCGATGTCGGCCAGCAGCTTCTCCGCGGCCCGCTCGGCCAGCAGACGGGAGCGGAGCATCACCGACTCGCGCAGCAGGATCTCCGTCTGGCGCTTGACCAGCAGACCGAAACGGCGCACCTGGCCAGGGGTCCCGGTGATGCCGACCGTGCCCACCGCCCGACCACCGGTGACCAGGGGCAGAGTGCAGCCGGGCCGCACCCCGCGCAGCCGCTGGGCCTCGGCCGCGGTGTGGGTGGCGGGTTCCTGGGTGCGTACGACTTCGACGGACGCCTCGTGGAAGGTGCCCACCCGGCTGGTGTCACCGCTGCCGATGACCATGCCGTCCGAGTCGGTGATCAGCACGTTGAAGCCGATGACGGCGGAGGTGTCCGCGGCGATCTCCTGGGCGAGTGACGGGCTCAGCACGGTGTTCCTCCAGCCGACGGGCCGGTTCCGGTTTGGCCGCACCGTACAGGGGAGGGGCCGATTTCGGCCACAACCTCGTACGAAGTGACCGATGACGCGTGCCTGCGCGATCCCTAGCGTATGGCCCCAATCGGAACCCCGCCGAGGGCACAGCGCGGTGAACGGCGGGTCTCTTCAGCGTCCAGACGGAAGGCCCGAGCCGATGATCCGTGCGCGTTCCCTCATATCCGCCCTTCTGACCGGGGCGTTGCTCTCGACGGTGGCCGCGTGCGGCTCCGGCGGTGGCGACGACCCCAAGAACGTCTCGGCGAAGACCGCAGCCCTCGGCACCCTCACCCCCGGGGTCATCAAGGTCGCCGTCGAGCCGTACGCCCCGTACACCACGGTCCGGGCCGGGAAGATCGTCGGCCTGGACGGCGACATCCTCACCGCCGTCGCCAAGAAGCTCGGTCTGCGGATCAAGCCGCAGGTCACCGACTTCGCCGGGATGCTCGCCGGGGTGCAGTCCCGCCGGGTGGACATCACCGTCGGCGGTGTCGCCTGGTCCGCCGAGCGGCAGAAGCAGGGCCTGTTCACCGACCCGCCCTACTACTCGCCCCCGGCGATGGCGGTGCGCGACGGGAAGACGTACAGGACGGTCGACGACCTCAAGGGCCTGAACCTGGGCACCGTCGAGGGCTATGTCTGGGTCAAGTCCATCCAGTCCGTGCCCGGCGCCAAACTGCACGCCTACCCGGACGCCAACGGTGTCTTCGACGACCTCGGCGCCGGCCGTGTCGACGTCGGCTTCCTCGACCCGCTGCTCATCATCGCGGCGCAGAAGCAGCGCCCCGACCTGAAGATCAGCACCGAGTACCTGACCCCGCCGACCGCCGCCGAGGTCAAGGCCAAGCCCGCCTACCAGTACTTCCAGCCCTACCAGACCGGCTTCTACCTCCCCAAGCAGGCGGGGAAGCTGGAGAAGGCGATCTCCGCGCAGATCGACGCCATGTACACCGACGGGGAGATGGCCAAGCTCGTGCGGAAGTACGGCGGTGACCCCGAGCAGTTCCTCAAGCCCGCCGCCGATGTCGCCACCGCACGCCGTGGCGTGGACCGGCCCGCGAACTGGACGCCGCCGTCCATCAGCAAGTGAGGGGATGACCATGTCCGGTCTCTTCCAGGTCCCCTGGTCCGACTACCGTCCCGACCTGCTCGACGCCCTCGGACGTACCGTCTCCTACACGGTGGTCGGCTTCGCCGGCGCGGTGGTGCTCGGCCTGGTGGTGGCGCTGCTGCGGCTCAGCAAGGTCTGGCCCGCCCGGGCCGTCGCCGCCGTCTACACCGAGGTGTTCAAGAACGTCCCTCTCCTGGCGATCATCTTCCTGACCTACTTCGGGCTCGCCTCGGCCGGAATCCGGCTGGACGTGTTCACGGCCGGCTGCCTCAGCCTGATCGTCTTCTACGCCGCCTATCTGTCCGAGATCTTCCGGTCCGCCATCAGCGGAGTGCACGAGGGGCAGACGGAGGCCGGCGAGGCACTGGGTCTCGGCAAGGCGGGCATCTTCACCCACATCGTGCTGCCGCAGGCGGTACGGCAGGCGTTGCCCGGCACCAACACCATGCTGGTCGACCTGCTGAAGTCCACCTCGCTGCTCGTCACCGTCTCCGCCGCCGAGCTGATGTCGGAGGGGCGGCTGATCACCTCGGAGACCTTCCGCGCGCTGGAGGTCTACCTGGTCATCTCCGCCGTCTACTTCGCCCTGTGCTATCCGCTGTCGCAGCTCCTTCTGCTGCTGGAGCGCAAGGTCCGGGCGGGCGTCCCGCTCTCCCCGCGGCGCCGGCGCCGGGTGCGCGCCGCGCGAGCGCTGCTCGCCGCCGACCTCGACAACATCAGCGTCCGCAAGGGGGCAGCCGTATGACCGAGCCCGTCGCCACGGCGAAGACCGTGGCCGCCGCCCGTGCCGAGGCAGTGGTCCGGATCGAGGGGCTGAGCAAGTCCTTCGACGGCCGTCTCGTCCTCGACGACGTGAGCCTGGAGGTCGACCGCGGGCGGATCGTCAGCGTCATCGGGCAGAGCGGCGGCGGCAAGACGACGTTGATGCGCTGCGTCAACCTGTTGGAACGGCCCGACCGGGGCACGGTCGAGGTGGCCGGTGAGGTGGTGCACAGCGGCGGGCGGACCGTCTGCCGGGACCTGCCCGCGCTGCGCCGTACCGTCGGCATGGTCTTCCAGAGGTTCCACCTCTTCCCGCATCTGACGGCCGTGGAGAACATCGTGCTCGCCCAGCGCAAGGCGGGCATCGCCGAGGCGGAGGCACTGGAGCGGGCCGTCACCCTGCTGCGCCGGGTCGGTGTCGCCCACCGCGGACTCGCCCGGCCCGAACAGCTCTCCGGCGGCGAACAGCAGCGCGTCGCGATCGCCCGGGCCCTCGCGCTCCGGCCCGAGGTGCTGCTCTTCGACGAACCGACGTCGTCCCTGGACCCCGAGTCCACCCGCGAGGTGCTCACCGTGATGCGCGAACTGGCCGCCGACGGCATGACGATGCTGCTGGTGACCCATGAACTGCCCTTCGCCCGCGAGGTGTCCGACCATGTCGTCTTCGTCGACGGCGGCCGGATCGTGGAGGAGGGCCGGCCCCAGGACGTCCTCGACCGTCCGGCCGAGCGCCGGACCCGGGAGTTCCTCGCCGCATACGGGACCGCGTCATGAGCGGTCCCGTGGTGGTGGCCGGCGGCGGGGTCGTGGGGCTGTGCACCGCGTACTACCTGGCCC
Organism: Streptomyces sp. NPDC005648; assembly: GCF_040605395.1. NCBI lineage: Bacteria > Bacillati > Actinomycetota > Actinomycetes > Kitasatosporales > Streptomycetaceae > Streptomyces > Streptomyces sp. NPDC005648. The sequence goes on from NZ_JBEXCS010000006.1 coordinate 101,463, forward strand.
GGGAGGGCATCGCGGTCGAGGTCGTCGAGCGCGGCGCCATCGGCTCCGGGGCCACGCGCGGCAACGCCGGCTGGGTCTGCCTCAGTCACTCGACGCCGGTGCCCGCTCCGGGAGTCGTCCGGTACGCCCTGCGCTCCCTGGGGCGCCCGGACTCGCCCCTGTATCTACGGCCGCTGCCCGACCCGGCGTTCGTGCGCTGGCTGTGGCGGTTCTGGCGCAGCAGCACACCGGCCGCCTTCCGGCGCGGCTACGCGGCGATCGCCGAGCTGAACCGTGACACCTTCGAGCTCTTCGACGGCCTGCGCGCGGCGGGCGTCGGGACCACCCTGACCCGCCCCGGCATGGTGCACGCCTTCCTCTCACCGGCCGAGGCCCGTCATCACCTCGCGCTCCAACGGGAGATGGCCGACGGGCGTTATCCGCTGCCGGACGACGTCGTCACGGGCGCGGAGGCCCGGCTGCTGGACGACGCGCTGTCCCCGCAGGTGCGCGCGGCCTACCTGGTGGAGGGGGAGGGCGTGGTCGACCCCGAGGCCTTCGCACGTGGGCTCGCCGAGGCGCTCGGCGCGCTGGGGGTCAAGATCCACGAGAACACCGGGGTCACCGGATTCCGTACGGCGGCGGGGCGGGTCACCGCCGTGTCGACCACCACGGGCGAACTCCCCTGCTCCGGCGTGGTCGTGGCGGCCGGGATGCGTTCGCCGGGGCTGCTCGGCGCCCTCGGCCGGCCTCTGCCGCTGCAGGCCGGCAAGGGCTACAGCTTCTCGGTCGACCTCGACCCGGCCCCCCGGCACACCCTCTACTTCGGGGAGCGCCGGGCCGTCGCCTCACCCATCGGCTCCACCACGCGCATCGGCGGCACGATGGAGCTGAGCGGCAACAACAACCGGCTGGACTGGCGTCGTGTCGTCGCCGTCGCCCTCGCCAGCCGGCACTACCTGGGGAAGTGGTTCGACGACCCCGACGACCTGGTCGGCCGGATCCGCGACCCCTGGGTCGGCGGACGGCCCTTCCTGCCCGACGGACTGCCCGTCGTCGACCGGCTGCCGGGCTACGACAACGCCTTCGCCGCCACCGGCCACGGCATGCTCGGCATCACCCTCGGCCCGGTCACCGGGCACCGGCTGACCGAGTACATCCGCACCGGCGTCCGCCCGGAGGTCCTGGCGCCGTTCCGCTTCGACCGGCCGATCACCGCACGGGGGTTGTCCTGACATGCGCCGCGCGCCTGGGGTCACCCAGGACACAGGCGCTTCGCGCGCAACCGGCCGGCCGCAGGGGTGAGGCCTACGGCAGACCCCATGCCCCGCCCGGCTCGCTCACCGGCACCGGCGCGATGGTGAGGTCGGGACGCTCCCCGGTGTACAGCAGGACCTCCCGGCCCTCGGGCAGGTCGACGGCCAGGGTGCCCTCGGACGTCGTACGCACGTGGGCCGGGCGGCCGTCGTCGAGGACGGCGGTCAGCCGGCCGTCGGGCAGCCCGTGCCGTACTTCCAGCGGCTCGCCCGCGAGACTGCGGATCCGGACGAAGCGGGTGACGCCGTCCGCGCGGACCGCGCTGACCAGGAAGGCGCCCTGGGTGCGGAAGTCGTGCAGGGTCACGTCCCGCCAGGCGGACGGCACGGCCGGGAAGACCCGGACCACTCCGCCCCAGCTCTGGCAGAGCATGTCGTGCAGGGACTGCGACGCCGACAGCGGCGTCTCGATGACCGGACCGGCCTCCGTGTAGTGGGTGTTGGCCCGGCACGGGTAGCGCGTGCTCGGGTCGAAGAACTTCTTCAGATACGTCAACGCGGTGTCGCCGCGCCCCATCATGGCGTACATCGACGCGGCGCCCGTGTAGCTGTAGCCGCGGTGCGCGCCGGTCAGGGCGTGCCAGCGCACCACCGACTTCTCGATCAACTCCCGCTGCTCCGCCTGGTCCCAGTTGACGAGATACAGCGGGTAGACCATCAGCAGGTGGGAGTAGTGGCGGTGGGACTGGGCGTACGGGGTGTCCGCGCCGATCATGAAGCCGTTCGCGTCGACCGGGTACGGCGTCAGCCGGGTGAGGATCTCCTGCCAGCGGGGCTTCAACTCGTCGTCGATGCCGAGGCGTTCGGCCGCGTCCAGCAGGGTGTGGCAGCCCCAGCGGATCAGGGAGAGGTCGTAGTTGGTGTCCTTCGGCGGCACCACCGGATACTCCGGTGACAAGGTCGACGGCAGATGCAGCCTGCCGTCGTCGGCCGTCTGGAGGAAATGCCAGTAGTAGGTGATCGTGCGGCGCAGCAGCGGGTAGATCGTGTCGCGCAGCAAGGACTCGTCCATGGTGTGCCGGTAGTTGAGCCACGCGTTGTGCAACGCCCAGGTCAGATCGCCCACTTCGGCGCCGGTGCCCGGCATGCCCACCCCGCGGTCGGCGAACATGTCGGAGCTGCGGCCGATTCCGGCGCTGTCCGAGCGGTAGGCGGTGGGCACGTTGGCGACGAGCTGTTCCTGACTCTGTCTCAGGGTGCTGGCCAGGGAGTCGAGTTCGGGGTGGTTGGAGCCGTGGATGAGCCAGTACTCCAGCTGGACGTTGAGGTTCCACCACACGGCGGGCCAGGGGGTGGGCTCCAGCCACGGCCCGGAGGTGGCCATCACGGGACCGCCCGCGCGGCTGGCCGAGGCGACCTTGTACAGCTGGATCCAGTGGAAGCTCTGCAGCCGCTGGTCGGGGATCGAGACGAAGCTCTTGCGGTAGAAGGCGTGCCACCAGCGGGTGTGCCGGGAGCGCAGAGCCGCGTAGGAGCCCGCGCGCCGGACCTTCTGGAGGGAGAGCTCTCCCGCCCCGGTGTTCGAGGGGTGGCTGTGGGCGACCGAGAGCACGAGGGTGTCCCCGCTGTGCCGGTAGGCGGTCGCGGTCTGGCCGCCGCCGACGAGAGGCTGGAGGACCTGCTCGACATCACCGGTGGTCAGGGTGGTCCAGGGCGGGTTGGGGACATAGCCGTCCGGCGGTGCCTCCTGGACCTTGCGGGGGCTGATCGCCTCCTCGGGGTGGAAGGTCCAGTGGACCTCCTCGTCCCCTCCGGCCGTGACCCGGGCGGCGAAGAGGCCGTCGTGGATGAGGGCGGCCAGGGTCAGGGTGCCCTTGTCGGTGGTGATGGTGCCGGTGAGTTCGGCGTTCCACAGGCTCAGCCGCCAGTCGACCGAGGTGATGGTGCCGACCGGGTCGAGGGTCAGATGTCCGACGGGCAGCCGGGCGGTGCCCCATCCGCTGCCGAACTGGGGCCGGTGGTCCTGGACCTCACCGTGCTGGACGGTGAAACGGACGCCGCCCGCGCCCGGTTCGCGGTACACCATGCTGCCGAGCCGTCCGTCGCCCAGGAACGGACCCTCGTACCAGAGCGTGGGCGGTTTGTGCCAGAGCAGGTCCTGGCCGCGCAGAAAGTCGGCCCAGGCTCCGTCCGAGGCCATACGGTCGTGTAACGCCCAGCGGCCGCCGGCGGAGCGGACCGCCCCCTCGGCCACTCCCGGCAGGGCGGCGGCCGCCGTGCCGCCCAGCGCTGAGCCCAGGACAGCCCGTCTCGATGCGTGCATGCCAAACCTGCTTCCAGAAGAAGTCATCGGATCTATCGTCTGGTGGAGGCTAGATCTGGGCAGGAATGACGTCAATGATTCCGACAGGCATCGGATAGATCCGATGACAAGGCGGTCTCGGTCACCGTCACCGCTCGTGGACGACCCTGCCGTCGAACACCGTCAGATCCACCTCCACGTCCGTGATGCCATGCGGATCCAGGTCGAGCAGCGGCCGGTCCAGGACACACAGGTCCGCGACCTTGCCGACCTCGATCGATCCCTTCCACTCCTCGGCGAAGTCCTGCCGGGCCGGGTGGAACGGGCCCCCGCCGCCCGGGCAGAACACAGACAAGCAGCAGTCCCACGATGACCGCGACGCCCCACATGCTGCTCGTGCCGGCTTCGACTCCGTCATGGTCAGCGAGCACGTCGTGCTCGGACCGGACGCGGGCGCCGACGGCGTCATGGGCGACCCGCGCGACTACGCCCTGCCGGGCAACCAGGACCCGTACACCCCCTGGCCGAACTCGCTGCTGCCGGCACGGGAGTTGGGCACCCTCGACCTGCTCGGCGAGGGGCGGCTGCTCGACGAGCACCTGGAGGTGTGGGCCCAGGCCTGGGGACCGTCACCGATCTCGCACGAGAGAGCACTACCCGTTCCGTGACGTCTACTTCGAGCCCAAGGCCCACCGCCCCGAGGGCCCCCGGCTCTGGTTCGGCGGCCGGCGGCTGCACGGGCCGGTGCTGCGGCGGCTGGTGCGGTACGGGCACGGCTTCCGACCGCTGGGCAGGCCGGCACCGCAGGACCTCCAGCTGCCCAAGGACGCCATGGCCGCGGCCGGGCGGGACGTCACCGAGCTGGAGATGATCGGCGGCACCCGGGCCGTCTTCCCCGACGACCACCGGACGGCCGATCTCGGCGCGGCCCTCGCCTCGATCCCCGAGCAGCTGGAACTGGGCTTCACCACCTTCCGCGTCAAGCCGAACCAGTTCATCGACGACCCGGACGGGGTCGGGGCCGTCGGCCACGGTTCGTCAGTCCGGCGGTGGGGCCGTGCTTCGTCTGATCGCCAGGCTGACCGGCACGAGATCCGTGCCGGGGCGGGAGTCGCCGCCGGTGCGGATCTGGTGCAGCGCCTTCTCGACACAGCGCCGGCCCACCTCCGCGAAGTCCTGGTGGACCGTGGTCAGCGGCGGCACGAAGTACGCGGCGTCCGGGATGTCGTCGAAGCCGACCACACTGACGTCCCCGGGGACGTCCCGCCCGCGTTCGTGGAAGGCGCGCAGCAGACCGAGCGCCATCTGGTCGTTGGCGGCGAACACCGCTGTGCAGTCCGGCTGTTCGGCGAGCCTGAGACCTGCCGAGTACCCCGACTCGGCCGACCAGTCGCCGTGCAGCGGCGGCGGCACCGGGCGCCCGGCCTCCTCGAGAACCGTGCGCCAGGCCTGAGTTCGGCGCTGACCGGCGTACGAGGACTCGGGCCCGGTGACATGCCATACGGTCCGGTGCCCCAGGTCCAGCAGATGCCGTACGGCCTTGCGGGCGCCGTCGGCCTGGTCGGTGTCGACCACGCCGTGGCGGTCGCCGGCGTCGGAGTCGACGACCACGACATGGACGCCCGGCGGGAGCTGTACCGTACCGGTGTCCAGGAGATGGATCTCCATGATGACGATGACCGCGTCGACCGCCAGCTCGCCCATGCGTGTGAAGGCGCCCAGCACGTTGTCCTGGGTCGGCACGTCGATCGGGATCAGGGTGATCGCGTACCCCTCGGCCGCCGCGTGCGTCGCGATCGCCTCCACCGTACGGCTGTTGCCCGTCGAGGAGAGACTGAAAAGGATCACGCCGATGGTGTTGAACTGGCCGTAACGCAGCGCCCGGGCCGCGCTGTTGGGGCGGTAGCCCAGCTCGCGCATCGCGGCGAGCACCTGCTCCCGGGTCGAACTGATCACCCCGGCATGGCCGTTGGAGACGCGCGAGACCGTCTGGGACGAGACGCCGGCGAGCTTGGCGACATCGGCCATCGAGACCCGCTGCTTGCGGCGCCCGCCGGGTACGCCGGACCCGCCCCGTTCCACCACTGGTGCCTCCCTCGGCCAGGGCCCCGTGCGGGGCCTGCTGCGCAACCCACCGGATGGTACGCGTGAGAAACCTTGACTGCCGCTGGGGCGGATGCCAGGATTCCGGCGCCCCCGAGTTTACGTAAACATCGGAGTGGAGGATATGTGATGTTTACGTAAACATGCGGGCGCCGAGCCGTCTCTCGAAAGGTCATGTCGATGCGCAAGACCCCCGCCGGAAACCGCCTCACCTCCCGGCTGCGCGCCACCTGTGTGGCCGTCGCGATCGCCGCGGTCAGCGGTGCGACCCTGGTCGGCGGCCCCGCCTCCGCCGCACCGACCGGCACGACCCAGTTCAAGGGCGTCAACTGGGCCGACCCGCGTGACAACTACGCCGACGACTACCTCCAGCTGTCCGGTCTGTCGACCACGGACACCTACGCCCAGACATACGCGAAGGCGACCCGGATCATCTCGGCGTTCCGCGCCAACCTCGGGGCCAACACCGTCCGGCTGCCCATCAACCCGTACACCGTCAACGGCGCGTACTGGAAGTCGTACCGCGCGGTCGTCGACGCGGCCTCGGACCGCGGGTTCAAGGTCATCCTGTCCTACTGGGAGGGCACGGGCGACCAGAAGGACGGCTTCATCGACGACGAGTCGACGTACTGGCCGATGTGGAACACCGTGGTCAAGGCCTACCGGCACGACCCCAAGGTCTACTTCGAGCCGATGAACGAGCCGCACGGTTACACGGACGCCCAGTGGGCCGACATCGCCGCGAAGTGGCTCTCGACCTACCCGTCGGTGCCCCGCGACCGCGTCTTCGTCAGCGGCGCCGGCTACAACGACCACGTCACCTCGGTCTGCGCCGACCCGCGCCTGAAGGGCACCTACCTCTCCCTGCACCACTACGGCTTCTGGAAGTCGTACGCCACCTACGACCAGTGGGTGAGCGACCTCAAGGTGCGCATCGGCGACTGCGCGAGCCGCACGGTGATCGACGAGTTCGGCGCTCCGATGACCACCGGCCTCGACTACGACAGGCCCGCGCCGGACGACAACTACGTCAACTTCATCCAGGCCGAGACCGACACCGCCCGTGCGCTCGGCATGGGTTCGGTGTACTGGCCGGGTCTGCGCACGGACGACACGTACTCGATCCAGAAGCTGACCGGCGATGCCGCCAAGCCCTGGCTGGTCACGACGAACCAGTCCGGCGCCGACCGGCTGGCGTGGGCCTGGGGCCGCGGGAAGCCCGTCCAGAAGTGATGCGTGGCTGATCCGTGGGTGATCCACGGGTGAGCCGTGCTCGATCGGTACGACCGGGGGGCCGCCGCCCGCCGGTCGTATCCGCGTCAGGCCGCCGGTCGCACCAGGCCCGACTCGTAGGCGAACACCACCGCCTGCACCCGGGCACGGGCGCCGATCTTGGCCAGAATGTGGCTGACGTGGGACTTCACGGTGGTCGGGGCGATGGACAGCCGCTGTCCGATCTCGGCGTTCGACCAGCCGGAGGCCACGGCGGTGAGGATGTCGCGTTCGCGGCCGGTGAGCGCGTCCAGGTCGACCGCCCGGGTGAGGCGGGGGACCGGCTGCTCCTGACGGACCGTCTCGATGAGCTCGCGGGTCAGCGCGGGGGTGATGACCGCGTCCCCGGCGGCCACGACACGGACCGCGGCGATGAGTTCCTCGGGGGTGGCCTCCTGCGGGAGGAAGCCGCCGGCTCCGGCGCGCAGGGCCGCGGAGGCATAGGCCTCGCTACTGGTGGGCGTCAGGACGAGAACCCGCGGCCGGCGCTCTCCCGGCACGGTGGGGCGGCTGATGCGGCGGATGGCCTGGACGCTGTCCGCGTCGGACACCCGGCCGCCCATCACGACGACGTCGGGCCGCAGGTCGGCGCTCATGCCGGTGGCCTCGAAGGCGGTCGTCGCCGCGCCGACGACGGTCAGATCGGGTTCGGCCGCGAGGAGCATACGGAGGCCGAGGCGCTGCAGGGACTGGTCATGGACGACGAGTACGGAGGTCATGGCGTGCTTCTCCCCTGAACGAAACCGTTTCGTTCACGTGTGGATCAGCGTAGCCCCGTCGCTATCGAAACGGCATCGTCTCGCTTGTGGCATCGATCACGCGGTCAGTCGGTTTCGCGCAGCGCGGTCCAGGTGTCCTTGCGTACGACGCCGTCGGCCGCCAGTCCCTTGTCGCTCTGGAAGCTCTCCACGGCGGCCGTGGTGCCGGGACCGAACTCGCCGTCCACGCCCGTGCCGCCCACGTCGTATCCGCGTTTCGTGAGCATGCACTGGACTTGGAGGACACGTTTGCCGCTGTCGCCCTCGACGGTCCGGCCGTTGCCGGAGTAGTAGGTGCAGTCGGAGATCCACGGCGGGGTGGCGGGCTCGGAGGAGACCTCGGTCGAGGGCTCGGTCGTCCCGCTGGAGGCGCTCGGCCCGGTGACGGGAGTCCCGGCCCCGGGAGAACCGGCCCCTCCGGTGGCGCCCACGCCCGAGGCGGACGGGCCGGCGGCGACCGATGACGTCGGAGAGGTGTCGGGTCCGGCCGCGCCGTCGACGCTCTTGCCGGACGTGGAGGCGGAGCCCGATCCTCCGGAGATCGCCGAGACGGCGACGCCGGGCAGGGAGTCGTCGCGTGTCGTGCCGCTCCCCGGGGAGGCGTCCGACCCGTAGTGGTCGGGGCGGGACAGCGCGAGGATCCCCGCCGCCGTGGCACAGAGGACGACACCCACGGCGACGACGAGCAGGGGCTTTCTTCGTGCCCGGTCCCGGGTGTGGGTGCGGGCGGCTGCCTCGGGTAACCGGTCGGGCGCGTTCGCCGGGTCCACCGGGGGACCGTCGTGCGGGGCCGCGGGGAGCCCGTGGGGCGTCTCCAGCGGGAGTGCGGCCGCGGGGGCGGCGGGGGCGGGGTCGTTCGGGTGCTCGGCGGGGGGTGCGGGCGCCCCCACAGGCCTGCTGCCCGCGGGTCTGTCGTCAACGGGTCCGCTGCCGGCGGGTCTGCCGTCCACGGGTCCGCTGCCGGCGGGTCTGAAGTCGGCCGGTCTGTCGTCGGGCGGTGTCCCCGGTGTGGGTTCCACCTCGGGTCCCGCGTCGGGTTCCGCGTCGGTCGAGCGCAGGCGGGGCGCGTCGGCCGGGAGGCGCTCCAGCGTCTCGTACGCCCGTTGCCGGGTCAGCACCCGGTTGGCCAACGGTTCGGGCCATTCGGTCGCCCGGGCGCGGGGAGAGGCCGTGCCGACCAGCTCCCGGGGGGTGGGCCGCTGCTCCGGTTCCTTGGCCAGACAAGCGGACAGCAGGGCGGCCAGGTCCGGATCTGCCGCCGCGACCGTGGCGAGCAGTTCCGCGTTGGGCTCCTCGAAGGCCACCCGGTGCATCACGTCGACGCCGGTGCCGTCGCCGAACGGGGCGCTGCCGGTCGCCGCGTAGACCAGTGTCGCGGCGAGCGAGAACACGTCCGATTCCGGTCCGCAGGTGCCCGTCCTGAGATGTTCCGGTGACATGTACGCCGGGGTGCCGACCCGGTTGCCGGTGCCGGTCAGAGCACTGGCGTCCACGGCCTTCGACAGGCCGAAGTCGATCACATAAGCGCCCCGCACGGACAGCAGCACATTGGACGGCTTCAGGTCCCGGTGCACGATCCCGGCCGCGGCGAGATCCGCCAGCGCCCGCCCGAGCTCCGCCACCAGCCGCCATACGGCCCCGGTCGCCAGAGCCCCGTCCTCGCGCACCGCGTCCGCCAGATCGAGGCCCGGCAGGTACTCGGTGGCCATCCACAGCAGCCGGTCGTCGAAGCCCGTGCCGCACAGCCTCGGTGTGTGCGGGGTGCGGACCAGGTCGTGCACCGACGCCTCGCGCTCGAAGCGGCGCCGGAACCCCGGGTCGTCCGCGTACTCCGGCCTGATCACCTTCGCGGCGACCAGTCCGGGGCCGCCGCCCGCCGGACGGGCGAGGTAGACCCGGCCCATGCCGCCGCTGCCCAGCAGGGCCAGCGGCACGTAGGGGCCGATGCGGCGCGGGTCGCCCGAGTGCAGGGGAGCGGCGCCGGACTGCCGCAGCGCGGCGGCCTGGTCCGGCGCCGAGTCCGGTGGCACCGGCCGGTGTTGTGACACGGATCTCCCGAAGTGATGTTCGTCGTATGCCAGTTCGCCCATGCGGGAAAACGAGGCTAACGCGTCCGGCGTGCGGCGACAGGGTTTCGGCGGGTTTTTGGTCGGTCCGTCTCACCCGGGAGCCAAAGGTCCGGACCGAACACCTCGTAGCGGATCCGTCGGGCCGGGACACCGGCGCCGAGGAGCTGGGCGCGGACGGCGCGCATGAAGGGGAGGGGGCCGCAGAGGAACACCGGCGCGTCCGAGGGGAGTTCGACGCCGTCGAGGTCCATCAGGCCGCTGTGGGCGGCGGGTTCCTCCGGTCCGGCCTGCTCGTACCAGAACTCGGCCCGCGCGTCCGGCAGTTCGCCGACCAGTCGGCGCGTCTCGGCGCGCAGGGCATGCTCGGAGGGGGAGCGGTCGGCGTGCAGGAGCAGGACCGGGCGGGGGGAGCCCAGGGCGGCGAGGTGGGCCGGCACGGCCGTCATCGGGGTGCCCCCGATGCCCGCCGAGACCAGCACGACGGGGGCGGTGGCGTCGTCGAGGCGGATGTCGCCGAAGGGGGCGGACAGGGTCAGCTCGTCGCCCTCGTGGACCTCGGCGTGCAGCAGGTTCGAGACCTCGCCGTCCGGTGCGCCGGCCTCACCCGCCACCCGCTTGACCGTGATCCGCCGCAGCTCTCCGCCCGGGTCGGCGCAGCTGACGCACCCTGTCCGGCATCCGGACCCGCACGCTCACGTACCGGCCGGCCCGAGCCCGCGGCGCCCGCCGGCCGGACGCAGCAGGAAGGACACCACCTGCGCGGTCTCCGTCCGGCGCTCGACGACCGTCCACGGCCGCCAGATCTCGCCCGGCCGGACGCCCGCGTCCTGGTAGAGCCGCGCCTCGCGGCCGGTCAACGCGCCCGCCATCAGCCAGTACACCTCGTCCCAGGCCGCCGCCACCTCGGGTGTGACGGCCTCGCCCAGCACCTCGGCCATCGCGCCGAACAGCTACTTGTGCACGATCGTGTACTGGTCGTCGGTGACCCCGACCGCCGCGTGCTTGTGCGCGATCCGCTCCAGCAGGACGTCCGGGGGACCCGGGATCGTCGAGCAGCGCGCTCGCGAACCCCGCGACCGCCCCGGCCAGTGCCTGCCGCTGGGCGCCGCCGGCCTGGTTGCCGCGGTTGAACATGCCGTCGAGCAGCTCCGGACGGTCCCGGAACATGGCGCCGTAGAAACGAGCCGTGATCTCGTCCAGCGCTCCGGCCACGGCGGGCGGTGTGGCGCGGACCACGGCGGCGGACTCCGCGGACAGCATGGAACCTCCCGGCAGGGGGACCGACGGGCGGGGCCGCGGCCTACGAGCGCGGCGGCCACCTCTGTGCAGCAGGCGGCCACCCGCGTTTCCGTGCCGGAGAGGGCCGTCGGAGCCAGGAGGGGCCGGTCCGCTCCGGGACCGGGGACCAACGGCCCAAGGGCCGTGCCCGGTTCCGGGGCCGACCGGCCCCCATGGCTCTCCCTCCCGGGCCCTACGGCTTGATGCCCACCCCGGTCCACAGGCTGACCTCGGCGTCCGTGGCGTCGACCACCCCGTCCGGGCGCCAGCGGTGGCCGACCGAGACCCCGGGGTCGAGCAGGTCGAGCCCCTCGAAGAAGCGGGCGACCTCCTGCCGGGAGCGGAACTGCACCGGTGTGCCGGCGCCGTTGTAGATGTCGGTCACCTTCTGCCAGGTGTCCGGGTCGAAGTCGGGGGTGCAGTGCGACAGGGCCAGCGCGCTGCCCGGGGGAAGCACGGCCAGCAGCCGGTGCACTATGCCGTACGGGTCCTGGGCGTCCGTGATGAAGTGCATCAGCGCGTTGAGCGACAGGGCCACCGGCCGGTCCAGGTCGAGGACCGCGGCGAGTTCGGGCGCGTTCAGCAGCGTGTCCGGGTCGTTGACGTCCGCCTCGATGTAGGTGGTGCGGCCCTGGGGGGTGCTGCGCATCAGGCGCTCGGCGTACTTGAGGACGAGCGGGTCGTTGTCGGCGTACACGACCCGTGCCTCGGCGACGACGGACTGGGCCACCTGGTGCAGGTTCGGCTCGGTCGGGATGCCCGTGCCGATGTCCAGCCACTGGCGGATGCCGTGCTCCCGGGCGAGCACACGGGTCGCACGGTGCATGAAGGCCCGGTTCTCCCTGGCGCACACGAAGATGCCGGGGTAGACCGCCGCGACGGACTCGGCCGCCTGCTGGTCGATCTCGAAGTGGTCCTTGCCGCCGAGGTAGTAGTCGTACATGCGGGCGGAGTGCGGCCTGCTGGTGTCGATGTCCCGCGCGACGTGCGAGTTGGTCATCCTGTCCCTTTCAATGGTGAGCGTGGGGGTGTCGGGCAGGTCGCGGCCAGGGCCGGCAGGATCCTTCCCGCTCGGTTCCTGGTTCAGCCGGTGGCGAGGTGGTCGGCCAGACCGCGTTTGACCCCGGCGACGAACGCGGCGATCTCCTCCGGCGTGTAGATCAGCGCGGGACCGGCCGGATCGGTCGACTGCCTGAGGGCCACCCGGCCGTCGGCCAGCTGCTTCGTCTGTACGCACTGGCCCCCGTTGGGGCCGCTCCACGGGGACTCCCAGCCCTGCTCGCCGAGGGCGGTCGCGGGCATCCCGTTGTAGACGTGGTGACAGTCGATGGTGGTCATGAGTACTCCTTGCGCATGCGATTCAGGAGTGCCCTGCTGTCCGCGTCCGAGGTCAGCAGGGACATGCGGTTGTGCGCCTCGAGATGCGCCACTACGTCGGAGCGCTGGTCCAGGTAGAACGCGCCCGTCAGCAGCTCGCTGTAGACGATGTCCGGCAGCTCCGGGGCCTCGAAGCGGAAGTAGGTGAACGGCGCGCAGGCACCGACATGGGCGCCCGCGGTGAACGGCACGACGTCGACGCTGACGTGCGCCAGCTCCGAGAGTTCGAGTAACCGCTCGATCTGCGCCCGCATCACCTCGGGGCCGCCCACCACCCGGTGCAGCACGGCCTCCTCCATCACCACCCACAGCGTCGGCGCGTCGGGTCTCTCCAGCAGTTTCTGCCGCCGCAGCCGCGCCTCCACGCGCCGTTCCAGATCCTCGTCGCCGTCGTTGGGGAAGCCGCCGCTGAGCACCTCACGGGCGTAGGCGCGGGTCTGCAGCAGCCCCGTGACGTAGTGCGGCTCGTAGGTGCGCAGCGTGTGCGCACCGCTCTCCAGGCTCACATAGGCGCTGAACCAGCCCGGCAGCACATCGCGGTACGTGTGCCACCAGCCGGGTTCGTTGGCCCGTTCGGCGAGCTCGACGAACTCCTCGATCTCCTGCCGGTCCGCCCCGTAGGTCTGCAGCAGCAGCTCCACGTACAGGGGCCGGAGGCCGACCTCCGCCTTCTCCAGCCGGCGGATCGTCAGGGAGGTGACCCGCAGCGCCTTCGCCGCGTCCTCGAGGGAGACGCCCGCGCCCTGCCGCCGCTCCTGCAGCCGCCGGCCGAGGATCATGCGCAGCACGGTGGGAGCACTGTTGCCACCCGAGCTCTGACGGCCTTCGCTCACGCCCGCACCTCCTGAGGAACTGTCACCCGACCGAGTCTGTCAGCGACTTGCTGAGCCCACCAGACCGATATCGGCCCGCTGAAATTATCAGCAGGTCTGTTGCAGGTTGAACTTGGGTGCGATCATAGTTGCTTGTGTGAGCCGTGCCGCCGAACGCGAGCGCGGTCCGTCAACCGTCCCTACCCCGCTACGAGTTGGCGTGCTCCGACGCACAGGGCGTCTCCCCCGCGCCCGGCTGCGCCCGCCCCCACGGAAGGCCAACACCGTGTCCCCCCACCTCACTTCGGCTCGCCAGCTGTTAGACGCGGCTGATCCCGACCGCACCCACTGGCTCGAACTCCCGGCCCACCGCTCCAGCATCAGAGTCGCCCGGCGCTCCGTCGGCACCCGGCTGGCCGGCTGGCAGCTTCCGGTCGAGCTGTGCGAGGACGCGGTGCTGCTCCTGTCCGAGCTCGCCACCAACGCCGTACGGCACACCCTCAGCGCGCGGATCCTGTGCGGCATCGGGTTCCTGAGCGATGTGTGCCTGCGCCTGGAGGTGCACGACCACGACTACTCGGGCCGCCATGAACCGTCCCGCCGGGAGGCGGGCCCCGACGACGAGGGCGGGCGCGGACTGCTCCTGGTGGAACAGCTCGCCGTCGCCTGGGGAGTCGACCGGTCCAGGCTCACCGGTGGCAACGCCGTCTGGGCCAACCTGACGGCCTGAGTGGGCGCGCCGGCGGGCGGGCTCTCAGTCCTTCGCGGGCGTCAGCTCGGCGAGCAGCAGGGTGCGGTCGTCCACCCCGGGCGTACCGGTGGGGGCCCGCAGCAGCTGCTTGCACAGCGCGGACAGGGCGTCGTGGTCGCCGCCCGGTGGCCCCGCGGAGGCCTCGTCCACATGCCGGGCGAGGCGGGCGATCTCGTGGTCGATGTCGGTGTCCCGGGACTCCACCAGGCCGTCGCTGTAGAGCACCAGCAGACCGGGCTCGGTGACGCTCAGCACGGTCGGCTCGTAGTGGCCGGTGCCGAGCCCGAGGGGCAGGCCCGCCCCGACGAGCGGTACCGGCGCGGTGCGGCCGTCCGGGCCGCGCAGGAGAGGCGGCGGGTGCCCGGCCCCCACGAGGGTGCAGGTGCGCCGCCGCGCGTCCCACTCGGCGTAGATGCAGGTCGCGAAGGAGGCGCCCGGAGTCTCGCTGGCCAGCGCGTCGAGCCGTCGTATGAGCTCCGCGGCGGGAATGTCCAGGCCCGCCAGCGTGCGTACGGCGGTGCGCAGTTGGATCATCGCGACCGCGGACTCCGGGCCGTGGCCCATCGCGTCGCCGACGATCAGACTCACCCGGTCGCCCGGCCGGTGCAGCACGTCCGACCAGTCACCGCCGATGATCGTGCCCTCTCCGGCCGGCAGCGAGCCATGGGCGATCCGGCAGCCCTCGACCTCCTGGACCGCGCCGGGCAGCAGACTGTTGCGGATGGCCAGCGCGGTGCGCCGCTCGCGCTCGTAGCGGCGCGCGTTGTCCAGGGCCACGGCGGCCCGCGCGGCCAGCGACTCGGCGGCGGCCACCTCCGAGGTGGAGAACGGTCCCCGCTCCGACCCGCGGGTGCAGGCGACGAAGCCGATCGTGTCGCCCCGCAGCCGCAGCGGCGCCACCAGGAACGCCCCCACCTTCAGCAGCTCCTCGACGCGCTCGTCGCCGGCGGCCGCGGCGATCAGCCGCTCCGTGGTGTGCGCGTCCACGGAGTCCAGCGACTGTGCCTGTCCCTCGACGAGGGCACGGGCGTAGGGCGTCCCCCGGGGGAAGACGATGACCTCGCCGACCGGCAGGACCCCCTCCCAGGTCTCGGGCGCGTCCGTGCCCACCCGCAGGGCCAGTCGGCGGGCCTCGATCTGCGGCGGGTCGGCGACGGCGTACGCGGTCTCCTCGCGCCGCCAGCGCTCCAGCAGGTACACCGACGCCGCGTCGCAGAACCCCGGCGTCAGGGCGTGCACCACATGGCTGCCGGTCAGCTGGAGATCGAGCTGCGAGCCGATGACATCGGCCGCGGGCGAGAAGGCCGACCGGCGCGGAGAGGGCAGGACGGCGGGTGGATCGTCGGCGGGGCTGCGCGGTTCGTTCCGCAGGGTCGTGCCTTTCCGGGTGGGGGGACCGGGCGCGCGGCGGCGACAAAGGATCTCCGCGTGCCGACGGCAACTATATGATGGGACGTCAAGATCCCTGAGAGGAAAGGATGTTGTGGTGCCCGACAGCGCAGGTCCACCGCCAGGGACCGATTCCGACAAGGCCAGTGTCGCGCGGATGTACGACGCGATGCTCGGCGGGGAGCACAATTTCGCCATCGACCGTGAGGCGGTCGCGGCGGTCACCGCCATCGACCCCCAGGTGCGCACGCTGGCCCGCGCCAACCGCGCCTTTCTCGGCAGAGCCGTGCGCTTCCTCGCCCGGCAGGGGGTACGGCAGTTCATCGACCTCGGCTCGGGCATCCCGACCCAGGGCAATGTGCACGAGGTGGCCCAGGCCGCGCTGCCTGGCGCCCGGGTGGTCTACGTGGACAAGGACCCGGTGGCCGTCGCCCACAGCACCTCGCTGCTCGCCGACAACCCGGACGCGACCATCGTCGACGCCGACATCCGCCGGCCCGCCGACGTCCTGTCCTCGCCGCAGCTGCGCAAACTGATCGACTTCGAGCAGCCGGTCGCCGTCCTGATGGTCGCGATCCTGCACTTCGTCACGCCCGAGGAGGACCCCGCGGGCATCGTGGGCGCCTACCGGGACGCCTTGCCCGACGGCAGCTGGCTCGCGCTCTCCCACGCCACCAACGAGGACCGCCCGGAGACGGCCGCCGCCGTCACCCAGCTCTACAACTCCCGGGCCACCTCCCAGGTCTCCACCCGCTCCCACGACGAGATCCACGCCCTCTTCGACGGCTTCGAACTGACCGAACCGGGCCTGGTGTACGTCCCGCTGTGGCGACCGGACCCCGAGGAGCGGGTCCCGGACAGGCCGTCGGAGTACTGGGTGTACGCGGGAGTCGGCCGCAGGAGCGGGTGACCGGGGCACCGGCAGGCGAGGTGAACGACCGCCCCTCTTGATCCGTATCCCTACGGAGAGTGGAGAGAGCCGGGACCGCGGAGACGGAGAGCCACGTGTTACTGCAGCGACCCCATGGACGCGTCGATCGTGTTCCGCCCACCGCTCGTCTGGTGCGTGGCGCGACCCTGGCCGGCACCCTGGCCCTCCTCCCGCTGGCCGCCGCGTGTACGTCGGGGGAGGGCGACGCGGCGGAGAAGTCGCGGACGAGCAGGCCGGTGGTGACGGCCGCTCCCGAGGCCGGAGTGGTGGCACCGGCCAAGGTGGAGGTGATCGCCGGGCTGATCGGGTGCAGGCCCAGGATCCGTGTCGACGCCGAGGAACTGCGCCAGGGAGTCTGTCACACCGAGGACGCCGACCGGGTCATCACCACCTTCCCCGAGGAGAAGTACAAACTGGCCTGGCTGGACGCGGCCAGCGGGTTCGGGGGCAGGCATCTGGTCGGCTCGCGCTGGGTGGTCAGCGCGAAACCGGAGGTGCTGGAGGCCTACCGAGAGAAGCTCGGCGGGGAGATCCAGCAGCTGCGCGGCTTCGGGCCGACCCCGTCGCGGTAGCCGCTCAGTCGGCCAGCGGGTAGTGACAGGCGACCTCGCGGCCCGAGGCGGTCCGGGTCAGCGGCGGACGCTCCAGCGCGCACCGCTCCCGGGCGTACGGACAGCGGGTGCGGAACGGGCAACCCGTGGGCTTGTCCACCGGGTTGGGCACCTCCCCGGTGAGCACGATGCGCTCCCGCACCGGACCGTCCGCCGTGAGCGTCCCGTCGTCGATGTCGGGCACGGCGGACAGCAGCGCCTGGGTGTACGGGTGGGCGGGGGAGCCGTACAACGCCTCGGTCCCGGCGAGTTCGACGATCTCGCCGAGATACATCACGGCGATCCGGTCCGAGACATGACGGACCACGCCGAGGTCGTGCGCGATGAACACATAGGTGAGTCCCAGCTCCTCCTGGAGATCGGCGAAGAGGTTCAGCACCTGTGCCTGGATGGACACATCGAGCGCGGACACGGGCTCGTCGGCGACGACCAGTCGGGGATCGGTGGCCAACGCCCGTGCGATGCCGATGCGTTGACGCTGACCGCCGGAGAACTCGTGCGGATACCGCTCCAGATGCGCCGTCGACAGTCCTACGACGTCGAAGAGCTCGGCGACCCGGCGGCGGACCGCGGCCGCGTCGCCGTAGCGGTGCACCAGCAGCGGCTCCGCCACGATGTCCCCGGCACGGCGGCGGGGGTTGAGGGAGGCCTGCGGGTCCTGGAAGACCAGCTGCATACCGGGGCGGACCGGCCGCAGCCGGCGCGCGGACAGCGCCGAGATGTCCCGGCCGTCGAACTCGACGCGACCGCCGGTGAGTTCGGTGAGCCGGACGAGACAGCGGCCGAGGGTGGACTTGCCGCAGCCGGACTCGCCGACGACACCGAGCGTCTCCCCGGTACGCACCTCCAGTGACACTCCGTCCACGGCGCGCAGGACCCGGTGGCGCCGGGAGAGCCCGTTCGCGCGCAGGGTGTAGTGCTTGGTGACGTCCGTGGCCCGCAGGAGCACCTCGCCGCCCCGCCGTGCCTCCGGGTCCACCGCCGTGATGTCCTGTGCCGTCACGAGGCCACCTCCGAGTCCGCCGTCCGTGTCGTCAGCCGCAGTGCCGCGCGCTGGTCGGCGGGCAGCCAGCAGGCGTCCCGGTGCGCGGGGTCGGCCTGGCCCGCGGCCAGCACGGGCAGCTCCTCGCACCGCTCGTGCCGCAGCCGGCAGCGCGGTGCGAAGGCGCAGCCCTCCGGCAGGCTCCCGGGCGCGACCGGCATGCCCGCGATGGTGGGCAGCCGCCGCAGCCGGGGTCCGCCGACGCGGGGCACCGAGTCGAGCAGGCCCCAGGTGTAGGGGTGCCGTGGGCCGTGGAACACGGAGCGGCGAGGACCCTCCTCGGCCGCCCGGCCGCCGTACATGACCAGCACCCGGTCGGCGATCTGCGAGATGACGCCTATGTCGTGGGTGATGAGCACCACGGCCGAGCCGCGTGCGTTCAACTCGCGCATCAGATCGAGGATCTGGGCCTGCACGGTGACGTCCAGCGCGGTCGTCGGCTCGTCGGCGATCAGCAGGGCCGGGTCGCAGGAGAGCGCCATCGCGATGACCGCGCGCTGGCGCATACCGCCGGAGAACTCGTGCGGGTAGGCGTTCACCCGTGAGGCCGCGTCGGGGATGCCGACGTCGGAGAGCAGCTGGACGGCACGGGCCTTCGCCGCCTTGCGGGAGACCTGCTCGTGGGCGCGGATCTGCTCGGCGATCTGCCAGCCGACGGTGTACACGGGTGTGAGCGCGGTCATCGGGTCCTGGAAGACCATGGCGATCTCCCGGCCCCGTATTGCACGCATCTCCTTGTCGGGCAGGGACAGCAGGTCACGGCCCCGGAAGAGGACCTGACCCGACACGGTCACGTTCGGGTTGGTCAGCAGGCGCAGCACGGCGAGCATCGACACGCTCTTGCCCGAGCCCGACTCGCCGACCACGCCCAGGATCTCGCCGGGCGCGACGGACAGGGACAGACCGTCGACCACGGTGACGGAGCCTCGGCGGGTGCGGAACGACACCCTCAAGTCGCGTACGTCCAGCAGGGGTTGGTCAGACATGGCGGGCCCTCGGGTCGAGTCGGGCGTAGAGGATGTCGACCAGCGCGTTGGCGAGGACCACGAAGAAGGCCGCGTACAGGACGGTCCCCATGATCACCGGCAGGTCGAGGTTCTGCAGGGCGTCGAAGGTGAGCTTGCCGATGCCGGGCAGGCCGAAGACCACCTCGGTCAGCAGCGCGGCCCCGCCCACGAGCGCGCCGAAGTCCAGGCCGAACAGCGACACGATCGGGATCAGGGAGCAGCGCAGGGCGTGCCGGATCAGGATCCTGCGTTCGGACAGGCCCTTGGCGCGGGCCGTGCGCACGTAGTCCTCGCCGAGGGCGGTGACGACCTCGCCGCGCAGGAGGCGTGCGTAGATCCCGGCGTACAGGAGGGCCAGGGTCAGCCAGGGGAAGAGCATGTGCAGGGCCCACTGGCCGGGATCCTGGCCGAGGCCGACGTAGCCCGGTGGCGGCACCCAGGAGAACACCGAGCCGTGGAGCTGTTTCTGGGTGATGAGGTTGACGACCTCGCCGAGCCAGTAGGCCGGCAGGGAGACGCCGACCACGCCGACGAGCATGATCAGCGGGTCGGCGGCCCTGCCGCGCAGGGTGGCCGCGGCCGTGCCCATGACGATGCCCGCCACCATCCAGATGACCGCGGCGCCGATGACCAGGGACAGGGTGACCGGGGTCGCCTGCACGATCTGCGGGATGACCCGGGAACCGCGGTTGACGAACGACTCCAGGTCCCGGTCGACCAGCAGATGACGCATCATCAGCAGATAGCGGACGGGCATCGGCCGGTCGAGGCCGAAGGAGTGCCGGACCTGGGCGAGCGTGGCCGGGTCCGCGTTGCGGCCCGCGATGCGGGCGGCGGGGTCGACCCCGGGGGTGGCGAAGAAGATCAGGAACACCAGGACGCTGATCGCGAACATCACCAGCAGGGCCGAGCCGAAGCGCTTGAGGGCGAAGGAGAGCACCGGGGCGTCACACCCCTCCGCGCAGTCGGGCGCTCGGGTCGAGCGCGTCGCGCACCCCGTCGCCCAGGACGTTGAGCGCCGCCGTGGTCAGGGCGATCAGCAGCCCCGGGGCGACGGTCACCGCCGGGCGGGTGTAGAGCAGCCCCAGACCGTCCTCGATGATCGTGCCCCAGCTGGCGTCGGGCGGCTGGACGCCGACCGACAGGAAGGAGAGGGCCGACTCGGTGAGCATGGCCAGCGCGGTCATCAGGGGGACGAAGACGATGGCCGTCGGCAGTACGTTCGGCAGCACCTCACGGCGCAGGATGCGCACGGTGGGCGCCCCCGAGCCGACGGCCGCGTGGATGAACTCCTTGTTGCGCAGCACCAGCACCTGACCGCGCAACGGCCGCGCGATGTACGGGACATAGATCGCCGCGATGATCGTGACCGGCAGCCAGAGGCTTCCGGCGTCCACGGTGAGCGGGCCCAGCCTGAGCCCGTTCGTGAGCAGGACCACCGACAGACAGATGGCCAGCAGATAGACCGGGAACGCCCAGATGACGTCCAGGATCCGGGAGATGACCGAGTCCACCAGCCCGCCCGCGTAACCGGCGACGACCCCGACCGCCGTACCGAGGGCACAGGTCAGCAGGGCCGCGGTGAACCCGATGAACAGGCTGGTCCGGCCGCCGTAGAGCAGACGGGCCATGACGTCTCGGCCCTGGTTGTCGGAGCCGAGGAAGTAGTGGGCCGGGTCCCAGGTCGGGCCGATCGGTGTGACGCCCAGGCCGAGGCCGGTGCTGCTCGGGGTGAGCACCGGGACGGTCTTCCCGTCGACGACGGTGGTGCCCGAGACATGGGACTGGAAGGGGTCGGTGTGGGCGACGTGGTGCGCGTACAGCGGCGCGCACAGGGTCGCCACGACGACGATCAGCAGGACGGCTCCCGCGGCCAGCGCCGACCTGTTGCGCAGCAGGTCGGCGCCGGCCGTCCGCCAGGGGCCCGGCGAGCGCCGGGCCTCGGCGGCGGGCGGGGAGAGGGTGGCGGTCACTTCACCCACAACTGCCCGACCAGCATGTAGAACTGCTTGCTGAACCGGTAGTCGCCCACCCGCTTCGACGTGAAGTCGATGAGCTTGGGGTTGATCAGCGGAACGACCGGTGACTCGCCCATGATCTGCTGGTCGATGGCGCCCCACTGGGTGTTCGCGCTCTTCAGGTCGGTCTGTGCCGTCTTCAGCGCGGTCTGCATCTTCGCGTCCACGCCCTTGTCGCAGAACCCGGAGATGTTGATGCTGGAGTCGCTGCCGGGGTGGTAACTGGCGCAGGACAGGAGCACGTTGAGGAAGTCCGAGGCCGCCGGGTAGTCCTGGTACCAGGACGTCAGCGCCAGCTGCACCTTGTTCTTGGTGTTCTGGATGTAGGTGAACTGGATGTTCCCCGACAGCGGCTTGAGCGTCGCCTTGTAGCCGAGCTGGGTCAGCAGGCTCTGCAGGTACTGTCCGATCGACTTGTTGACGTCGTCGTCCTGGACGACGATGCCGACCTCCTGCCCCGCCGTGCCCGACTGCTTCACCAGCGCCTTCGCCTTGGCCAGGTCGGCGGCCTTCCAGGTGGTGCCGCCGCCCTTGGTGTAGGCGCAGGAGTCGACGTGCCCGGGGAAGCCCGGCGGCAGGATCGTGCAGGCGGGGGAGGCGAGGTTGGTGCCGCCGTACAGCCGCACCACGGCGGACCGGTCCACGGCCCAGTTGATGGCCTGGCGGGCCAGCTTGTTGTTGAAGGGGGCCAGGTTGACGTTCAGCGTGGCGTACCAGAACGCGGTCAGCGGGTTCACATGGGCCTGGGAGGCGTACTTGGTGCCGATCTCGTTGAGCCGGTCGGCGGGCGGCGGGTCGTACATCCAGTCGGCCTGGCCGTTCTCGACGGCGGTGACCTCGGACTCGACGGTCTGCCCGAAGGTGTAGTCGATGACGTCCGGGTAGCCCTGCGGCTCCGCCTCGCGCGACCACTCCTTGAAGTGCGGGTTGCGGACCAGCTTCAGCTCGCGGTTGGGGTCGTAGGAGGCGGCCATGTAGGGGCCGGTGGTGGGCAGCGGCTTGGTGCCGGCGTCCTTGGTGGGTGAGTCCGCGGGGAGGATGCTGGCGTGCGGGACGGCGAGCTTGTACTCGAACTCCGAGTCCGGGGCGGTGAGGTTGATGGTGACGGTGTTCGCCTTCGCGTCACCGGTCACGCCCTTGGCCAGGGTGCAGGTGGCCGGCTTCTTCAGACAGGCGTCGGCGCCGACGATGCCGTTGTAGAAGGTGCCGGCGGTCGGGCTGGAGACCTTGAAGATGCGCTCGAAGGACGCCACCACGTCGGCGGTGGTGAGCGCCTTGCCGTTGGAGAAGGTGATGCCCTTGCGGAGTGTGAAGGTGTAGCTCTTCCCGCCGTTGGTCACCTTCGGCAGCGCGGCCGCCAGGTCCGGGACGACGGTGAACGACTCCTGGCCGCCGACCTTCTTGAAGGAGAGCAGCCCGTCGTACATCGTCTGGTACAGCTGCCAGTACTGGAGCGTGTAGTTGACCTGCGGGTCGAAGCTGCCCGCGGCCGCGTGGGCGACCAGCTTGAGGGTGCCGCCCCTGTGCTGCGCCTGGAAGGCGGAGGAGCCGGACGCGGAGGTGCTCGGATTCGAGGAGGAACCCGAGCCGGAGGACGAACACGCGGCGGTCGTGAGGGCGAGGGCGACGGTGGCCGCTGCCAGCCGTCCGGCATTGCGGTACATGACAGGGAACTCCCGGGATCAGTCGGTGGAGTCGAGGAATTCGCCCACGACCCGGAGGTAGAGCTCCTCCTCCTCGACGTGCGGCATGTGGCTCGAGTGCTCGAACATGTGCCAGCGCACGTCGGGGATGCGGTCGGCGAAGGGCTTGAGGGTGTCGGGAGTCGCCTCGTCGTACCGGCCGGACACCAGCAGGGTCGGCGCCTCGACCAGGTGCAGTCGGTCGATGACGGACCAGTCCTTGAGCGTGCCGACGACATGGAACTCGTTCGGCCCGTTCATGGTGTGGTAGACGGTCGGATCGGCCGCGATGTTGTCCCAGGTGGCCTGGACCTCGGGCGGGTTGGGGGTCACCCGGCACACATGGCGGTCGTTGAAGACCTGCTCGGCGGCGCGGTAGTCGGGGTGGTCGGTGGTCCCGGCGGCCTCATGGGCGAGCAGGGTCCGCTGGACCTCGGGCGGCAGCTCGGCGCGCAGTTCGGCCGCCGCCCTCAGCCAGAGCTCCATGGACGCGGGGGAGTTGGCGATCACCAGCCCGCGCAGCCCGGCCGGACGGCGTACCGCGTGCTCGGCGGCGAGCATGCCGCCCCAGGACTGGCCGAGCAGATGGTAGCCGTCGGCGATGCCCAACTCCTTGAGCAGGGCATCGAGTTCGTCGAGGAAGAGCTGGACGGTCCAGAAGTCGGCGCCCCGGTCGGGCAGATGGGTGGACAGTCCGGTGCCCAGCTGGTCGTAGTGCACCACCTGCCTGCCCTGCCGGGCGATGCCCGCGATGCTCAGCGTGTAGTGGTGACCGGCGCCGGGGCCGCCGTGCAGCACCACCAGGGGTGTTCTGCCCGGCTCGCCCGTGATCCGGTACCAGGTGGAATGTCCGTTGAAGTCGACGGTTCCGGTGTGGTTCGGTTCGGGGATCGCCACGAAGGATGCCTCCCAGACCGGCCGTGGAGATCCGGCCGCTGTCCGAAACGAGTTGGGTGTGACGGGATGGATGAGATGGTGATTGGGTAAATGGTCAGCGCACAAGACCTTTTAGCGGCGCGAGGAGAAGACGTAACGGCGAGTTAACGCGGCCCGCACGCGTTAACAGAACCGGCGATCGAGGAGGTATCAGCTGACATCCGTACCTGAGGCGAGCGAACCCGGAGGCGAGTTCTCCCGGGTGCTCGACCGTGTCCTCCTCGGTGGGGCGCCCTCACCCGAACTGCGCCCGGTGCGCGTCGTGTCCGCCGTCGACGAGGTCGCCGACCGGCTGCTCACCGCGATCGCCGTCGGCGACTTCCTGCCGGGCGAACGGCTGCCGGTCGAGCGTGAGCTCATCCGGCTGCTGCGGGTCAGCCGGCCCACCGTGCGCGAGGCGGTCGCCCGGCTCCAGGCCGTCGGCGTCGTGGAGATCCGGCGCGGCCGCAACGGCGGGGCCTACGTCCGCGACAGCTGGACCGAGTCCACCGCCGCAGCGGTCCGGCACACCCTGGTGCCCCGCTGGGAGGAGTTCGAGCAGCTCTTCGACCTGCGCGGACTGGTCGAGGGCATGGTGGCCGCGACGGCGGCCCGGCGCCGGCGCCCCAAGGACCTCGACCCCATGCGGGACGCCCTGACGGCCTATCTGGCCGCCCGTACCCCGCGCGACGAGCAGACCGCGGACAGCGCCTTCCACCAGGCCGTCCGCGCGGCCACCGGAAACCCGCAGATCGTCATGCTCAGCCGTGACCTGCTGGCCCGTATCAGCCTCGGCTTCCCGGTCGAGCCCTGGGGCAAGGGCGAGCGCACCCACTTCCACCGGGCGAGCCACGACCACAAGGCGCTCTACGAGGCCATCGCGGACGGGGAGCCCGAGCGGGCGGAGGAGATCGCCCGCGAGCACTTCACCATCAGTGCCGACATGATCCGCGAGGTGCTGGCCCGGGTACGGGCCGTGGAGCCGTCCTGACGCTCACGCCCCGGGGACCGGGCGCCGGCGCAGGGTCATGTGGCCGTCCTCGGGAGTGACCGCCATGGCGAAGGGGAAACGGTCCGCCTCCAGGCACAGTGGGACGTCCTCCGGGTGGACGCCCTCATGGCCACGGCGGACGCCCTCCGCGATGTCGGCG
Organism: Streptomyces sp. NPDC005648; assembly: GCF_040605395.1. NCBI lineage: Bacteria > Bacillati > Actinomycetota > Actinomycetes > Kitasatosporales > Streptomycetaceae > Streptomyces > Streptomyces sp. NPDC005648. The sequence continues at coordinate 126,166 of NZ_JBEXCS010000006.1, forward strand.
GCGGCCTTCGACCGGGCCGCGCGCCTGAGGTACGGCGCCGCACTCGTCGTACGACCGGCCGCCAGCTCGGCGATGTACTCGGCGCAGGCGAGGTCCTCCTCGGCGCGCCCGTCCCTGCCGGTGACCACGAACGTCACCTGATCCACCCGCTCCGCGCGCAGCACGGCGGCGGTCGCGGCGGCGACGGTGAAGGCGGCGCACAGCAGCAGCGGCGCGGTCCCGGCGGCATGCGCGCCGACCGTTCCGTTGGTGGTCTTCTGCGCCAGGACACGCCCGGTGAGGTCGTGCGAGCGCAGCAGCGCGGGGGAGTTGACCAGGTCGAAGCCGGGCGCGGGCGGCCCGTCCTTGAGCGTGATCAACTCGGGGCGCCGTGCCTTGAGTTCACGGGCCTCCTCCAGCGAGGCGGCCAGCAGGATGCGGTCGGCCCCGCCCGCGAACGCCCAGGACGCCGTGGTGAACGCCCGGAGGACGTCGATCACCACGACGGCGGACGGGACACGAGTGAGCCCGGTGATACCGGTGAAGTGAGCCTTCATCCCCACATGATCAACCGATTCGGCCGGCCGGGTCGTCGAATTTCGCGGTCCGCGTTCGTGTAGAAGCTGGGGGACCGCGTCGACAGAAGGGCTGTGATGACGATGACGGGTGTATCCACGCTGCTCAGCGGCCTGGGCCTGGTGGAGTCGCCCCGCTGGCACGGCGGACGGTTGTACTTCTCGGACTGGTCCGCCGGCGAGGTCGTCGCCGTGGACCCGGCCGGACGCCACGAGGTCGTCGCACGGGTGGCGGCCCTGCCGCTGTGCACCGCCTGGCTGCCCGACGGCCGACAGTTGATCGTCTCCTCGGCCGACGGTCTGCTGCTGCGCCGAGAGCCCGAGGGCTCCCTGACCACCCACGCCGATCTCGGCATCCCGGGCTGGAACGACATCGTCGTGGACGGCCGCGGCAACGCGTACGTCAACCGGGCCGGCTTCGACCCGACCGCGGGGGAGGACGTCAGGCCCGGCACCGTGCACCTGGTCACCCCGGACGGCTCGGTGCGCGAGGTGGCCGACGACATCGCCTTCCCCAACGGCATGGCGGTGCCCGAGGACAACTCCACCCTGATCGTGGCCGACTCCTACGGCCACCGGCTCCTCGCCTTCACCGTCGAGGCGGACGGCACGCTGTCGGGCCGGCGGATCTGGGCCGACCTGGGCGAGGGCACCCCGGACGGCATCTGCATCGACGCGGAGAACGCCGTCTGGTACGCCGACGTCCCCCACCGCCGCTGCGTACGCGTCGCGGAAGGCGGCGCGGTCCTGCGGACGGTGACGGTGGACCGAGGGGCGTTCGCCTGTGCGCTCGGCGGAGGCGACGGCAGGACGCTGTTCATCACGGCGGCCCGCTGGCAGGGCATGACGGACGCCGAGATGGTGACACCCGGCAGCGGCCAGGTGCTCACCGTGCCCGTCGAGGTGCCGGGAGCGGGGTGGCCGTAGCGGACGGGCGGCTCAGAGGAACGGCGTGCCGGGGTCCAGCCCCGACAGGACCCGGCCGTACAGCTCCAGATTGGTCGCCGGGTTGACGAAGGAGTGCAGGTTCAGCGCCTGCACATCACGCACCGCGCGCTGCACGGGCAACGTCCTGGTGCAGCGACGACGCCCCCGAGGCGGAGGCGACGAGATCGACCACCTCCTTGCCCAACCGCGCCACATAGCCGCTCTGCGCCCGGATCCTGGCCCGCTCCTGTTCCGAGTACGGCTCGCCCGCCTCGATCCGGGCGACGAAGTCCCTGGTCAGCAGCTCGGCGGAGGAGAGTTTCAGCGCCGCCTCGGCCATCTGGAGATGGGTGACCGTCGCCTCGTTCTGCCGCTGGTGGAAGGTGTACGTGATCCCCCGCCGATGGATGCGCCCGGTGAAGTCGGCCAGCGCGCCGCGCGCCAGACCCAGGGCGTTCGGGGCCGTCCACGCGCAGAACATCAGCAGGACCGGCATCCGGTAGAACGGATCGTCCCCGTTGGCCTTGGAGGGGAACTCGCCGCCGAGCAACGGGCCCACCGGCACCACCCGGTGCGCCGGTACGAAGACGTCCCGCGCGACCACGCTGTTGCTGCCGCTGCCCGCCAGCCCGGTGGCATACCAGTCGTCGAGGATCTCCAGCTCCGCCATCGGCACGGCCGTCCACAGCACCTCGGGCGGCCCGTCCCCGGACTCGACCCGGGCGGTCAGCAGATGCCAGTCGGCGTGCCTGCAGCCGGTGGCGAACCCCGAGGTGCCGTTGACCACATAGCCGTCGCCGGTGGCGACCGCGGTGGCATCGGGGATGAGGGTGCCGCCGACCCGGATGTCCGGGCTGGTGAAGATCTCGTCCTGTGCCTCGTCGGGGAAGAGCGCCGCGATGAACGCGCAGCCCGCCTGGATCATCGTGGCGAACGCGGTCGAGCCGCACGCGGCCGCGATCTCGGCGATGGCGTCGACCTGGGTGTGCGGCGGCGTCTGGTAACCGCCGTACCGCCGGGGCACGTTCATCCGGTAGAGCCCGGCCTCCGTCACCGCGGCGACCACCTCGTCCGGCACCCGCCGCTCCTGCTCCGTGCGCAGTGCCCGCTCGCGGAGGAACGGTCCCAGGGCGCGCAGGCGCTCGACCAGGTGGGTGTCGGACGAGGGTGCTGACGGCGGAGCCATGGCGGACCTCCGGGCGGGCACGAAACGGGACCTCACCGTCGCGCGGATCGGTCGGAGTGTCAACGCCCGCCTGGAACAAGCCAGTTGAGGTCTTACGGCTACCAGGTCACGCGCAGCTCGTAGACCCCGTACACCACACCGTCGCCCCAGCCGCATCGGCACGACCCGGCCGCCCCACCGGCATTGCACCCCCACATGCGGGACCCGCGCCTCTACGATCACGCCATGACTGCCACATTCGAGGTCCTGACCACCGGGTACGCACACGATCGAGTCGCCGGTACGGTGACCCTGCTGCGCGACGGCGACACCGTCGCCGTGGTGGACCCCGGCATGGTGGCCGACCGGCGGCTCATCCTCGACCCGCTCGCGGCGGCGGGCGTGGAGCCGGGGCAGGTCACCGACGTGGTGTTCAGCCACCACCACCCCGACCACACGCTCAACGCGGCGCTCTTCCCGGAGGCCCGTTTCCACGACCACATGGCCGTCTACCACGACGACGTCTGGGAGGACCGCGACGCCGACGGCTTCCAGCTCGCCCCCTCCATCCGGCTGATCAAGACGCCGGGACACACCGCCGAGGACATCAGCACCCTCGTGACCACCGGCCAGGGCCTGGTCGTGCTCACCCATCTGTGGTGGGGCGCCGAGGGGCCGGCCGACGACCCCTTCGCCCCCGACCGCGAGCAGCTGCGCGCGGCCAGGCAGCGGGTGCTCGCGCTGGAACCGGCACTGATCGTGCCGGGGCACGGGGCGCCGTTCGCACCCACCCACACCACACCCCTGTGAGCCCGGCGGCGCCTCTGGGGCCTGCGGTCAGTCCGAGGCGGGCTCCCACTCCGCCTCGGGATCGAGCGGCAGACCGGGCCGGTCGCGCTTGAACGCCTCGACCTGCTCCTCCACCTTCGGCAGCGCGTGATCGGGCGCGCCGAAGCCGCGGAACAAGGTCGCGCAGTACTCCCGTGCCAGATAGGTGGCGTCCCACTGCCCCTCCGGCCTGACCCATTGATACGTGTGGTTGTGCAGGTTGAGGAACTGCAGCGTGGCCAGGCGCGGCGGCAGCGCCCGGAACGTGCCCTGATCCACGGCCTCCGCCAGCAACCCCGAGATCAGCTCCTCGAAGTCGGAACGCTGGCCCAGCAGCGTCTTGAGCTCCGGTCCGCTGAGGCTGCGGTAGTCGTGCTCGTAGACCCAGATGTGGTCGAGTCTGCGGAAGATGATCGTCAGCAGGGACTCCGACAGCAGCCGCAGCCGCAGCAGCGGGTCGACGTCGAGCCCGGTGATCTGCCGGGTGCGGGTCAGCAGCGGACCCATCACCCGGGACTGGATCTCGACGAGCAGGTTCTCCTTGGAGCCGATGTAGTAGTACAGCGCGCCCTTGGCGAGACCGACCGCACGGCCCAGGTCGTTGATGGACGTCGCCGCGTACCCCTGCCGGGCGAACAGCTCCGCCGCGACGTCGATGATCTTCTGGCGTCTGACCTCGAAGCCCGGTCCATGGCCCGGCGGTCGTGGCATGAGTCCTCTCCCCGCTCCCTGTGACAAGTACCGATCGGAACCGATGCCCGGGGCCACGTCGGACGTGCTCGCGCACATCCGGGGGAAGTGGACGCCGGGACGTCACTCGGTTCGCTCGACCAAACGGTACGTTAAAAGTCGGCAGCTCAGGCGGGACAGTGAGGAGTGGCGCATGACCACGGTAGGTATTGCCACCGGTGCCGGTCGCGGGACGGGGGAGGCGTGCGCGCGGCGCCTGGCCGACAGGGTCGACGTGCTGCTGCTCGCCGACCGCAACGAGGCGGCCGCGGCCGCCGTCGCCAAGGAACTCTCCGGCTCCGGCCGAAAGGCCGTCACCGAGCCGGTCGGGATGGACGTCACCGACCCGGCGGATCTCGCCGCGCTGGCCCGGCGGGCCGCCGGCCTCGGCACGCTGCGGGCGGTCGCGCACGCGGAGACCGTCGAGCCGGAGGACGCCGACTGGCGCGGGATCATCGAGGTCGACCTCGTCGGAGCCGCCCGGCTCGCGGAGGCACTGCGCCCCCTGGCCACGGCCGGCACGGCCTTCGTCTACTGCGCCTCGGTGTCGCCGCTGCTCGCCCATGTCGAACCCGCCCCCGTCGTCGCGGGCGTCCTGGACGACCCGGCCCAAGAGGGCTTCCTCGACCATCTGCGCGAGGCGATCGGGCCGGCCCTGGAGGACCCCGCGTGGGCGTACCCGTGGGCCACGTACGGCGTCCAGCGCTTCACCCGGGCCGAGGCGGTGCGGCTCGGCCCCGTGGGTGCCCGCGTCTGCTCCGTCTCGCCCGGTGCGATCGACACCCCGCAGACCCGTCTGGAGGCGGCACGGCACGAGGCCGTCCAGCAGCTCATCCGGCGCACCCCGCTGGGCCGCACCGGCCGCTACGAGGAGGTGGCCGCCGTGGCCGCGTTCCTGCTGTCGGACGAGGCGAGTTTCGTCAACGGCGTCGACATCGTCGTGGACGGCGGACTGTGCGCGGCGGTGGGGGACGAGTGACCACCGGGCAGGCGTGATCTGGGTCACATGGGGGCCCGGGGCCGGCCGTCTCGCCGGGACGCCCGCGGGTGACCTCACGGTGCCCGCCGAAGTGCGCTCCGCAACCGCTTCACCCTGTGTAATCAGCTGAAACATCCTTTCGGGCCGGGCGAGGGTGTGCGGCGTGGCGTCGGTTTTCCGGCGCACGTAATGGACTGGTCGTCCTAATCGCAGCGCGGGTGTTTTCACGCATTCCCTTGACCCGGGTCGGAAGGCTCGGTTTCATACCTATCCGGCTTGCGGCCCCCCACCGGCGTTCCCGCTGCGCTCCGCCAACTCCCCTGCCAGTCCCGGCGTGTTCCCGCATGCCCGGACCGCTCCGCCGTGCCGCGCGCCCCCCGGAAAGGAAATCCCCGGTGCTTCCGTTCCCCCTCGCACCCCAACTCCACCGTCGTGCCGTCATATGCGGGTGGGCGAGGTGAGCCGGCACCGGATCAGGTCCGCGCGGACCGAACCGAACACCGGCCGTGGCCGCAGCATCCGGGCCTCCCTCATCGCCCTCGCGGTGGTCCCCGCGGCGGCGATGGCCCTGCTGTGGGCCAGCGGCTCGGCCGTACAGCTCGACCAGTGGCACAAGGCGGAGCAGACCGGGAGTTCGGCGCGCACCACCTACGCCCTGGTGCCGGCCATCGGCGCGTTCCAGGAGGAACGGCAGCTCACGATCCGCCGGCTCTCCTCGCACGGCGACGGCGACACCGGCGCCCTGCGGACGCAACGGAGCCGTACCGACGCGGTGCTCGCCGGGTTCCGCGAGGCGGACTCCGCTTCCGCGGGCGACGGCTCGCGGCGGTACCGGGCCCAACTGGCCGTCGTACGGAAGCGGTTGGCGGATGTGGTCGCCGAACGCTCCGCCGTCGACCGGGGGAAGAGCACCCGGCAGCACGCCTACGACGTCTACTCCGGGGCCGTGGCGTCCGTGCTGAACCTCTTCGGCATGCTCGACACCGACAACGGCGACGGGGCCACCGCGGCCGACGCCGGCCACGCCCTGGCGTTCATGCGCGCGACGGAGGCGCTCTCCCAGGAGGAGACGATCCTCGAAGCGGCCCTCGCCACCCGGAAGTTGAGTGTCCGGGAGCGGACCGACCTCACGGCCGCCGGCGCGGTCCGCGCCTCCGTGCTGACCAATGAAGTGGCGCCGTACCTGCCCACGTCCTCGCGAACGGCGCTGGAGAAGGTCATGGACGGTCCGGACTGGGCCGCGATGACCGCCCTCGGCACGGCCGTCACCGAGGCGGGCGCGGCGAAGGACGGCACCGTCGAGGTCCCGCGCGTCACAGCCGGGCGGGCCTCCGCCGCGGGACGGGTCTCGGCCGAGGTGCAGGCCGTACAGGGCCGGTATCTCTCCACGGTCACCGGCGACGCCCACGACCGGACCCGCCGCCTCCTGTACTCGGTGCTCCTCGGCAGCGCCCTCGTACTGGCGGCGGTGCTCGCGGTCGCCGTCCTGTCCTGGCGCATCACCCGGTCCCTGCTCGGCCGCATGGCCGGCCTGCGCGCCGAGACCCTCGAAGTCGCCCAGGACCGGCTGCCCGAACTGATCGGCCGGCTGCGCACCGAGGGCAGCCGGGCCGACGTCGACCAGCTGCCCGAACTCGACTACGGCACCGACGAGTTGGGCAAGGTCGCGGAGGCCTTCAACACCGCCCAGCGGACCGCGGTGGCCGTCGCGCTGGAACAGGCCTCGCTGCGCGAGGGGGCACGGCTGGTCTTCCACAACATGTCGCGCCGCATCCAGATCCTGGTGCACCGTCAGCTCACCGTGATCGACGGCATGGAACGCAGGGAGCAGGACCCGCAGCTGCTGGCCGACCTCTACCGCGTCGACCATCTCGCGACCCGTATGCGGCGCAACGCCGAGAGCCTGACCGTCCTGTCCGGAGCGGCACCGCGGCGGCGCTGGAAGCAGGCGGTGCCGCTCGCGGACCTGCTGCGCAGCGCGGTGTCCGAGATCGAGGGCTACGCCCGTGTGGTGGTCGAGCCGATGCCGCCGGTCGCGGTGGCGGCCCCGGCCGTCGGCGACACGATCCACCTCATGGCCGAACTGATCGAGAACGGCGTCACCTTCTCCCCTCCGCACACCGAGGTGCGGGTCCGGGCGCTCCCCGTGGCCCAGGGGTACGCCGTCGAGGTGGAGGACCGGGGACTGGGCCTGGCGGCGGAGGAGTACGAGGCGGCCAACGTCCTGCTGCACGAACCGAGGGACTTCAGCTTCACCGCGCTCGGCGAGGACCCGCGTCTCGGCCTCTTCACCGTCGGCCACCTGGCACAGCGGCACGGGATCACGGCCGGCCTGCGGCCCTCGTCGTACGGCGGGACCCTGGCCGTCGTCGTCATCCCGCACGCGCTCACCGAGCCGGCCACCGAGACCGTGCCTCCACTGGACCCGCGCGCGGAGCGCCATCTGGCCTCGGTCGCCGGCCCCGCCGACATGGGAACGGGGACGGGCGGCCTGCCCAGACGCACCCGCTCGACGGGCCGCCCCCGGCCGGCGCCCCCGGACGACGCCCCGCTGCCGCCGGACCGGACCTTCTCCGGGGAAGCCTCTCCGCATCCGGGACCCGGACACATGACCCCCGAACGGACGGCCTCCGGACGGACGGCCACCGGAACCGGACCTTCGCAGCAGCCCTCCGTCCCGGGGCCGCCGAACCCGCGCGCCTACGCCGACGCACATCCCCTCGCGGCCCCCGGTCCCCGGCCTGCGCAGCCACCCTCCGTGCCCGCGCCGCCGGACCGGGCCGGCGCCGGGGCCGTACCACCGCGCGTCGGCCCGAGCGTCGTAGCCCCGCAAGAGGCCCCGTTCGCCGACCCCCGTACGGGTCACGCGAGCCGGCTGCCGCGGCGGGTGCGGCTGGCCAGTCTCGCTCCGCAGCTGAGGGAGCGGCCCGCGGAGCCGGACGACGAGGGCGACCGGGCGTGGCAGGCCCCGGAGCGCAGGCCCGAGCAGGCCCGCTCGATGCTCGCCGCGCTGCGGGACGGCACCCGCCGGGCCCGGGCCCAGGAGGACGTCCCCGAACCCGTCTGGCCCTCGGCTCCGCCTGAGCGGCGTCCGCTGCCCACCCGTACCCGCCCCACAAGGAGCACCTCATGACAGCGACCAACACCACCCGCGGCGGACTGGCCTGGCTCCTGGACAGCCTCGTCGAGCGGATTCCCGAGACGCTCCACGCCATCGTCCTGTCGGAGGACGGACTCCTCGTCGGCGCCTCCGAGGCCCTCGACCGGGCCGACGCGGAGCAGCTCGCCGCGATCGCCTCGGGTGTCCACTCCCTGGCCCAGGGCACCAGCCGGCACTTCGGCGGGGGGCGGGTGCAGCAGTCCGTCATCGAGATGGACGACCTCTTCCTGTTCGTCACCACGGCGGGGGGCGGCGCCCGCCTGGCGGTGCTCGCCACCTCCGCGGTGGACGTCGGCAACGTCGGCTACGAGATGACCATGCTCGTCCGCCAGGTGGGCCAGTACCTCAGCGCGGCCCCCCGGTTCCCCGAGTACGACGGCGGGCGCTTCGCGGGTGAGCATGAATGAGGCACTGGTCGGAGGAAGACCCCTGGGCGGACGACGATCCGGGCCCGCTCGTCCGCCCCTACACCGTGACCCGCGGCCGCACCTCGTCCGTCCGCCCCGGCATCGAACTCATCTCGCTGATCAGCACCGTCCGGCCGCCGACCCGGGACCAGCGGCTGCAGCCGGAGCAGAACCGCCTGCTCGCCCTGTGCCGCACCCCGACGGCGCTGGTGGAGGTCGCCGCCCGGCTGGATCTCCCGGTGAGCGTGATCCGCGTTCTGCTGGACGACCTGCTGGACCATCGGCTCGTCTCCGTCTCCCCGCCCTCCGCGACCGGTACCCCCGACGCCCGCTTCATCCAGGCAGTGATCGATGGCATTCGTAGAATCTGACCCCGGCCGCACCGCGCCCGCGCCCGACGCGGCGACGGCCAAGATCCTCGTCGCCGGCGGCTTCGGCGTCGGCAAGACCACCCTGGTCGGCGCGATCAGCGAGACGGAGCCCCTGCGCACCGAGGAGCTCATCACCGAGGCCAGCGTCGGCGTCGACGACCTGGCGGGCGTGGAGCGCAAGACCACAACGACGGTCGCCATGGACTTCGGCCGGATCACCCTCAGCCGGGCGCTCGTCGTCTATCTCTTCGGAGCCCCCGGCCAGGACCGCTTCTGGTTCATGTGGGACGACCTGTCGCGCGGTGCGCTCGGCGCGGTCGTGCTGGCGGACACCCGGCGGCTCGAGAGCTGCTTCCCGTCCGTCGACTTCTTCGAACACCGGGGCATCCCCTTCGCCGTGGGCGTCAACTGCTTCGACGGCCGCTGCGAGGAGGACGAGGAGGAGATCCGTGCCGCGCTCGACCTCTCTCCCGACGTGCCGCTCGTGCTGTGCGACGCCCGCGACCGGGAGTCGGTGAAAAGGGTGCTGCTCGCCCTGCTCGAACACGTCATGCGAGGGCTGGCGGTGGAGGCCTCGGCGACCTGGTGAACACGAGGGGCCGCCGAGGGTGCGCGTCGCGCCGCCGAGGGTCAGGAGACCATCGCCTTCAGGCGCTCGATGTCACGCAGCCGCTGTGCGGCGGCGGACGCCGGCGGACGGACCTGGAGGGTGGTGACGCCGGCGGCACGGAAGGCCGCGAGCCGTTCGGCGACATGGCCGGCCGGACCGATGCGGAAGGTGGCCCGCAACAGATCGGCCGGTACGGCGGCGGCCGCCGCGTCCTTGCGGCCGGACAGGTACAGGTCCTGGACGGTCGCGGCCTCGGACCCGTAGCCGTGGCGGCGGGCGAGGTCGTGGTGGAAGTTGCGGCCGCGGGCTCCCATCCCGCCGAAGTACAGGGCGAGTTGGGGCCGGGCGAGGTCGACCAGGCCCGCCACGTCCTCGCCGACGGCCAGGGGCGGCGAGACCACCACGTCGAGCGGGCCGAGGGCGGGATCCCCCCCGCGCCGAGCCCTCGGCCAGCGCCGGGCCCCACACCTCGGTGGCCCGCTCCGGGTGGAAGAACATCGGCATCCAGCCCTCGGCGATCTCCGCGGCCGGCGCCACGTTCCTCGGACCGGTGGCGGCCGGCACGACGGGGATGCCTGCGCGCACCGGGTGGTTGATGAGCTTGAGCGGCAGGCCGAGGCCGGTGCCCTGTTCGGGCGGGAGCGGAATCCGGTCCCCCGTGGAACCCCTCGATCACCTGCGGCCCGGAGGCCCCGAGGCCCAGCGTGAACCGTCCGTCGGAGACGAAGCAGACCCTCCAGCCACCGAGACGCTGCCAATAGAGGACACTCTATAGAGGGTTTGGTGCCAGGTAGAAGATTTACTTGAGTCAAGCAATCTTATGGTAAGGTGTCTGATATGCGTGACGTCCTCATCGTGGCCGGCGACGCCGGTGAGACCGATCTGCTCACCACGACGCTCCAGCTCGCCGGCTACCAGGTCGCCGAGACGGCGGAGACCGGCGCGGAGGGCATCGCCCGGCTCGCCCGGCGCAGCTTCGACCTGGTGGTCTGGGACGCCACGCTCCCGGATCTGAAGGACGTGGCCAGAGGACCCCGGCCCGTGCCCGCCGACCTGCCCCCGGTGCTCTTCCTGATCACCTGCGACTATCTCCACACCCTCCTGCCCGGATTCGGCAAGCGGAACGAGGACTACGTCACCAGGCCCGTCCGCACCACCGAGGTGCTGGCCCGCGCCGAGGTCCTGCTGCGGAGCCGGCCGGCGGGCGGCGGGCCGACCGCCTACGGTGACCTCGTCCTTGACGACGCCACCCGGCAGGCCCGCCGCGGACCTCGGCAGCTCGGACTCACGCCCGCCGAATACCGCCTACTGAATCATCTGCTGGCCAACGCTGACCGCGTCGTGTCGAAGGAACAGATCAGCCGGCAGGTCTGGGGGGACTTCCGGGCGGGCGAGGCCATCGAGAAGCTCGTCTCCCGACTGCGGCAGAAGGTGGATCAGGCTCATGAGCCCGCGCTGATCCACACCAGCAGGGGCTTCGGTTACTGGCTCGGACGGCCCCGGGGCTGACCGACCCCGGGGGCCGCCCCGGGGCGCAGGGACGCCCGCGTCCGGCATGTGACGCCAGTCACGTCCGGAAATTGTCAGGAAGCCGTCCGTCAAGCGTCAGCCCTCCTCGCTTCGCTGTGCGCCACGCACTGACCCATGGCTCCGGCCGCCCCATCGGCCGGAGCCCAGCAGCGAGGAGACACCATGGCCGGCACTCTGCGGCCCACGGACCAGTTCCACGTGGGCATCATCGCCGAGGACTTCGAGGCGACCAAGAAGCAGCTCTCGAAGTTGTTCGGGTTCGAGTGGTGCGCGGACATGGGCGGGCCCACCGAGGTCACCCTGCCCGAGGGTGACACCGTCGTCGACTTCCGGTGCGCGTACTCGCGCTCGTCGGGCACGGCTCCTCGGCTGGAGATCGTGCAGCGCGTGCCCGGCACGGTGTGGGAGCCGACTCCCGGCTCCGGCATCCACCACTTCGGCTACTGGTCCGACGACGTCGCGGCCGACGTCGCCGAGCTCGAACAGCACGGCTATGTCACAGAGGTGACCCGCAAGGGCCCCGACGGCGGGCTGTTCTTCGCGTATCTGCGCAGCGGCGGGGAGACCGCCTTCCGGGTGGAGCTCGTCAGCAGGGCCGCCCAGCCGTCGATGGAGCAAGCCTGGGCCCGGTAGGCCGGCCCACCGCACTCACCGCGACCCGACACACCCCCCCGACACGCATCACCGAGCTCACCGAGCTCACCGAGCTCACCGATCTCGAGCTCACCGACCTCGAGACACAACGACACCACCGACCTCACCGAGGAGCAGAGCCATGACGACCGTAGGCATAGTGACCGGAGCCGGACGCGGAATGGGAGAGGCGTGCGCATGGCGCCTTGCCGACCTGGTGGACGTGCTGCTGCTCGTCGACCTGGACGCCGAGAGGACGGCGGCGGTCGCCAAGGACCTGAACGAGGCGGGGCTGCGGGCCACCGCCGAGCCCTTCGCCCTCGACGTCACCGACCGCGCGGGCCTGGAGCGGCTCGCCGCTCGTGTCGCCGAGGCCGGAACGCTGCGTGCCGTCGCCCACGCGGCCGGCATCTCGCCCACCATGGCCGACTGGCGCCGTATCTTCGAGGTCGACCTCATCGGCACCGCCCTGCTGGCCGAAACCCTGCGCCCGCTGGCCACCGAGGGCACCGCCCACGTCTACTTCTCCTCCATGTCCCCGCTGCTCGCCGGCGTCGACCCCGCCCCCGCCGTCGGCGCGATCCTGGACGACCCGCTGCACGAGGACTTCCTGGACCGGATCCGTGAGGCCGTCGGCCCGGATCTCGAACAGTCCACCCTGGCCTACCCCTGGGCCAAGTACGGCGTCGCCCGGTTCGCACGCAAGGAAGCGGTGCGGCTCGGGCCGGTCGGAGCCCGTGTCCTCTCCCTCGCGCCCGGCATCATCGACACCCCGCAGGGCCGTCAGGAGGCGGCCAGGTCGACATCGATGCAGCGGCTGATCGAGGCGACCCCGCTGGGGCGGACCGGCCGCTCGGAGGAGGTCGCGGCCGTCGTCGCGTTCATGCTCTCCGACGAGGCGAGCTTCCTGAACGGCATCGACGTCCTCGTGGACGGCGGGGTGGTCGCGGCCGTACGGGACAGGTGACGACCGCCGCGACCGGCACACGAAAGGGCGGGTGAGCCAGGTGGCCACCCGCCCTTCGGCGTGCCCGCCACCCAGTCCCGGTCAGCGGAAAGCGGCCAGCGGCCGCCGCCCCCGCGCGCCGACACTGAGGCCGTTCGGCCGCCGGCGACGCGCGGCGTGCGAGGGATCAGTGACCGGGAGGTGTGCGCCGTGACGCATGAAGTGGTCGGGCGTGTGGAGGAGTTGGGTGCCGAACTGGCCGGACTCGCCGACGAGAACGAGTCACTCGGCAAGCTGAGCGACCGCACCGTCGAACTGCTCCGCACCGCAGGGGTCGTACGACTGCTGCAGCCCAAGGAGTTCGGTGGGTTCGCCGCGCACCCGCGGGACTTCGCGGAAGCGGTGATGGCGGTCGCCCGGCACGACGGGGCCGCCGGCTGGGTGTGCGGTGTCGTCGGCGTCCACCCCTGGGAGCTGGCCCAGCTGGATCCACGGCTCGCCCACGAGGTCTGGGACGAGGACCCGGACACCTGGATCGCCTCGCCCTACATGCCCAACGGCATCGCCGAACCCGTCGACGGCGGCTATCTGCTCAGCGGACGCTGGCCCTTCTCCTCCGGCAGCGACCACTGCCGCTGGGACTTCCTCGGCGCCCTCCTCGGCGACGGCAAGGGCAAACCGGCCGGGCCCATCACCGTGCTGCACGTCGTCCTGCCCCGCTCCGACTACGAGATCATCGACGGGACCTGGGACGTCGTGGGCCTAGCGGGCACCGGGAGCAAGGACGTCGTGGTCGACAGGGCGTTCATCCCCGAGTACCGCACCATCCGGCAGGAGGCCGTCCAGGAGGGTGCCGCCGCGGAGGCGGTCGGCCTGACCGACACCCTCTACAAGCTGCCGTTCGCCTCGATGTTCCCGCTCGGCATCACCGCGGCCGTCATCGGCATCTGCGAGGGCGCCCTCGCCGTCCATCTCGCCCAGCAGCGCGACCGCGTCGCCGTGACCGGCGTCCAGGTGCGCGACGACCCCTACGTCCTCTACGCCGCCGGTGAGGCCGCGGCCGAGATCGCCGCCTCACGGGTCCAACTCATCGACGGCATCAGCCGGTTGTACGACAAGGTGGAGGCGGGCAAGCCGATCGGCATCGAGGACCGCGCCGACGTACGGCGCAATCAGGTCCGTTGTGCCTGGCGGGCCGTCTCCGCGCTCGACGAGATCTTCGCCAGGTCCGGCGGCAACGCGATCCGCCGTGACAACCCGATCCAGCGGTACTGGCGGGACGCCCACGTAGGGCTGCAGCACATGATCCATGTCCCGGGCACCGCGTACCACGCCAACGCCCTGGCGCAGATGGGACTTGAGCTGCCCGAGTCGATGCGCGTCCTGATATGAGCCGGCGGTTCCGCGACGTCCTCGGCAACTTCCCCACGAGCGTGGTCGCGATCACCACCACGGACGGTGAGGACCGGCCGCACGGCATGATCGTCGGCACCTTCACCTCGGTGTCGCTGGACCCGCCCCTGGTGTCCTTCCTGGCCGACCGCTCCTCGGCGACCCTGCGCGAGATCAGGGCGGCCGGGCGCTTCTGCGCGGGCGCCCTCGCCGGCAACCAGGAGCGGCTGTCGCGCAAACTCGCGAGCGGTCCGGCCGGGCAGCGCTTCGACGGCACGAACTGGCGGACGTCCTCGCTCGGCAATCCGGTGCTGGACGGGGTCGTCGCCTGGGTCGACTGCACGATCGAGCAGGTCGTGGAGATCGGAGACCACCTGTTGGTCGTCGGGCGGGTCCATGACCTGCGCGCCGAGTCGCCGGCGACCCCGCTGCTGTTCTTCCGGGGCGGATACGGCGACTACCTGTCGAGCGCGGGACCGCTGCTCGACAGCCTCGTGGGCTGGCACGAGATCGGCCGGTAGAGACCGGCCGGCTCGGCAGAAAGGGAGCCGCAGTGAGAAAAGACCTCTACATAAGACTCGAGCGCATCTCCGCGTGGTGCGGAGTCGTCCTGATGGTGGCCTTCGTCGTCGCCTTCAGCGCGGGGCACCTCCTCACCCCGGTCGACCCGGACATGAGCCCCGCGGACCTCGTCACGTTCCTGCACGACCACCGCACGGGGATCCTGTGGTGCACCGTGATCATGGTGCTGGCCGTGCCCTTCGAGTACCCGTACGTCGTCGTGACGAGCCTTCAGATGAAGCGGGTCGAGGGCGGCTGGGGACTGCTGTCCATGATCCAGCTGACCACGGGGGTCGTCGCCCCGCTGGGCTTCTTCTTCCCCCTCGCCATCCTCTCCGCCGCCGCCTACCGGCCGGAGATCCACTCGCCCGACGTGCTGTCCGCGTTGACCGACACGTTCAACCTCATGCTCGTCGGCAACGCGTGCATCTTCGTCCTCCAGGTCTGGTCGATCGGCTACACGGCCTTCATCGACCACCGCGAGAAGCAGGTCTTCCCCAAGTGGTACGGCTGGCTCAGCATCGTGCTGGGCGTGCTGCTCATCCCGGGTGCCTTCGTCTTCGTCGTCCACAGCGGTCCGTTCGCCTGGAACGGCCTGCTCGCGAACGTGATCCCCTCGCTCACCTACTTCGTCTGGAAGATCGCCACTCCCTATGTACTGCTCAAGGCGATCAAGGCGGAGGAACAGGAGCCGGCCGGTCGGGCGGAGGCCGAACCGGTGGCCGTCTGATCGGACGGCTGTGGCCGTGACCTCCACGAGGTCACGGCCACAGCCCTGTCGCCTCTCAGACCGACAGGGCGAACCCGCCCGTCACCCGCAGGGTCTCCCCGGTGACGAAGGACGCCCTCGACGAGACCAGGTACAGCAGCGCCTCGACGATGTCCTGCTCCCGCCCCTCCTGCCGCAGGATCTGCTCGCCGAGCACCCGCTCCGCCTCGGCGGAGGACAGCTGGGCCCGCACCGCGTCGGTGAAGATGAGACCCGGAGCGATCGCGTTGACCCGTATGCCGTCGGCGGCGAACTCGCGGGCGAAGGACATCGTCAGACCGCGTACGGCGAGCTTGGAGACGCCGTAGATGCTGCGGTTCGCGTAGGCCGCCGACGAGGAGATGTTGACGATGCAGGCGCCGGGGCGTCCCCGCATGGCCGGGTGGGCGGCGAGCGAACAGATGACGGTACCCATGACGTTGACGTCGAGGACCCGCCGTACGGCGGCCAGGCCCAGTTCGGTGAACGGCCTGTTGTAGGCCGCGTGCAGACCGGCGTTGTTGACCAGGATGTCCAGTCCGCCATGGCCTTCGACGACCTCGTCCACGACCGCGCCGACCTGCGACTCGTCGGCCACGTCACAGGCGACCCCGGTCGCTCCCAGGCCCTTCGCGCCGAGTTCCGCCGCCGCCTCGGCCGCCGCGTCCCCGTCGATGTCCGCGAGCACCACATGGGCACCGAGGGCGGCCAGTGCCTCACCGAACGCCTTGCCGAATCCCCGCCCGCCCCCGGTGATGAGCGCGATCCTGCTGTGGTGCTCCGGGCTTCTCTCCGGGCCGTTCTCCCTCTTGTTCTCCGTCTTGTTCTCCGTCATCAGGACCTCACTTCGGGCCGAAGCGCTGGCCGGCGTCGAGGCGCAGGCACTGGCCGTTCAGCATCGGGTTGTCGACGACGGCGAGGGCGAGTTTCGCGTACTCCTCGGGGCGGCCCAACCGCCTGGGGAACGCGGCGTCCCTCACGAGCGCGGCACGCGTCCCGGCGGGGATCTTCTCGGTGGCACCCGTCTCGAACAGACTCGGCGCGATGGCGACGACCCGGATGCCGAGCGAGCCGAGATCGCGGGCCATGGTGAGGCTCATCCCGGCGATCGCCGCCTTGGCCGCCGAGTAGGCGACCTGGCCGATCTGCCCCTCGAAGGCGGCGATCGACGAGGTGTTGACGATGACGCCCCGTTCGCCGTCGGGCTCGTCCGGCTCGTTGCGGCTCATGCGCGCGGCGGCCAGCCGGCTGATGTTGAAGGTGGCGACGGCGTTCAGGTCGAGCACCCTCCGGAAGGTCTCCAGATCGTGCGGACCGTCCTTGCCGAGGGTCCGCCGCACGCTGCCGCCGCCCGCGGTGGTGACCGACACATGCAGCCCGCCGAGAGCCTCCACGGCGGCGTCCAGCGCGACCTCGGTCGCCTCGAAGTCGGTCACGTCGACGGGATGGAAGCTCCCGCCGAACACCGCGCAGACCTCGGCTCCCGCCGATGCCGGACGGTCCAGTACGGCGACGTCGGCGCCGCGGGCCGCCAGCAGTTCGGCGGTGGCCCGGCCCATGCCGGACGCACCCCCGAACACCACGGCCTTCTTGCCCTTGATCTCCATCGGGAACCCTTCGGATCGTTCGGCTCGGGCGGCCCTGAAGACGGCCGCGGGGAGGACGCGGTTGGTGGATCCGGCGCCGGTCGCCCGTCCGGTCAGACGGACAGGGGAGACCGTCGCAGCAGGCCGCACAGCCGGTCGCGGTGCACCGCGGCGTCGCCGTACAGCACGCTGTCGGCCCGGGCCCGGCGCAGGTGGAGGTGGAGCTCGTGCTCCCAGGTGAAGCCGATGCCGCCGTGCAGTTGGAGCGCCCGGCCCGCGACCTCGCCCGCCCCGGCCGCGACGTACGAGGCGGCGGCGCAGGCGGCCCGCTCGGCGTCGTCGGCGCCCGCGTCGGCGGCCATGGCCGCGCAGTAGGTCGCGGCCCGGGCGCCCCGCACCAGCAGGGCCATGTCGGCGCACGCGTGCTTGACGGCCTGGAACATCCCGATCGGCCGCCCGAACTGCACCCGGGACCGCGTGTGTTCGACCGTGAGCCGCAGCATGCGCTCCATCACGCCGAGCGCGTCGGCGCACCGCAGCACGGACGCCTCGTCGAGCCACCGCTGGATCTCGTCGGGCCCGGCGTCGAGGTGGCGCTCGCGCGGGACACGTACGCCGTGGAGGCGGACCTCGTAGAACGAGCGGGTCAGATCCAGGACCTGCTGCCGGCGGACGGCGACACCGGGGGTGTCACGGTCGACCAGGAACGACGCCGGAACCCCGCGACACCGTGCGGTGACCAGCAGACGGCGGGCGCCGCCGGCGTCCTGCACCGCCGTCTTGACGCCGTCCAGGACGATCGTGTCCCCCTCCGCGCGGGCGGTGGCGCGGATGCCGTCGAGGGACCACGGGGCGTGCGGTTCGGCGAAGGCCCAGGTGGCCCAGTCGGCCCCGGCGGCGAGCCCGGGCAGCACCTCGGCCCGCAGCCCGGATGACCCCGCCGCGGCCAGTGCCCGGCCGACGATCGCGGTGGGCGCGTACGGACCGCGCCCCAACGCCCGCCCCAACTCCTCCGCGAGGAGCGCGAGTTCCACCAGTCCCTGGCCGCTGCCGCCGTACTCCTCGGGCAGGGCGAGGCCGGGCCAGCCGAGGCCGGCCGTCAGCCGCCACATCTCGGGATCGACGTCCTCGCCACGGTCGGCCCATGCCCGTACCCGCTCGATCGGGGCCTGGTCGGCCAGCAGGTCGCGCGAGGCCTCACGGAGCATCGCCTGCTCTTCACTGAGCTCGAAGTCCACCCCAACAAGGTATCCTCTTTAGCTGACATGGTCGAGATTTATGCCGACCTACTGGGAACTCTGTCGGCCGACCCTCCATTTAAGTACTCTGAATTCATGGTTGATGCCGTTCTTCTCTCCGCGTGCCGCACCGCGATCGGAACCGCCCGCCGAGGAACGCTCCGGGACACCGACGCCTTCGAACTCGCCACGGCCGTCGTCCGGGAGGCCGTGCGGCGCAGTGGGCTGCCGCCCGAGACGATCGACGACGTCGTCCTCGGTGAATCCCTCGCCGGAGGCGGGGACATCGCCCGGTACGCGGCGCTCGCGGCGGGTCTGGTCCACGCCCCCGGCCTGGCCCACAACCGGCACTGCGCCTCCGGCCTCGCCGGTGTGGCGACCGCCGCGGCGAGCGTGCGGGCCGGCATGGACCGGGTGGTCGTCGCGGGCGGAACGCATTCGTCGTCCACGGCGCCGACGGCACGGCGGCGGATTCCGGGCACCGACGACTGGCAGGACCCCTGGATGGCACCCACCCATGTGTCCACCCCCGAGGCGCCCAACGACGACATGGCCGTCCTCGTGGGCTGGAACACCGCACGGCTGGCAGGGCTCACCCGACAGGAGATGGATGCCTGGGCGCTCCGGTCCCACGAACGGGCCGTGCGGGCCATCGACGACGGCCGGTTCATCGAGGAGATCGTGCCCGTCGACGTCACCGGCCGGGACGGCGCGACCTCCGTCTTCCTCACCGACGAGCATCCGCGACGCGACACCAGCGCAGAGAAACTGGCCGGGCTGAAGGTGCTGCACCCCGAGATCGAGGGGTTCTCCATCACCGCCGGCAACTCCAGCGGCGTCAACGACGGCGCGGCGGCTGTCGTCGTCGCGGGAGCGGACACGGCCGCCGCGCACGGGCTCGCGCCCCTCGCCACCGTACGCGCGTGGGCGAGTGTGGGAGTCGACCCCGTGGAGACGGGACTCGCGCCGGTCGCCGCGATCCGCAAGGCGCTCACCCGCGCCGGCCTCGGCGTCGACGACGTCGACCTCTTCGAGGTCAACGAGGCCTTCGCCGCGGTGGCCGTCGCCACCACCCGTGAGCTGGGCCTCGACCCCGAGCGGGTCAACCCCTTCGGCAGCGGGTGCAGCCTCGGTCATCCCATCGCGGCCACCGGCGCCCGCATGGTCGTGACCCTTGCCCACGAACTGCGCCGCCGGGGCGGCGGAACGGCGGTCGCGGCCATGTGCGCGGGGGGCGGCATGGGTTCCGCCATGGTCCTGACGGTGTGACCGACGGCGATCGGGGGCGGGTCCGGGGCGGGTCCGGGGCACCGGACCCGCCGAAGGGCCGCTCCCGCAGCCGGCCGGCTCAACGCGCCGCCCAGCTCACCGTCTTGGTCTGGAGGTACTCATCCAGCCCGAACTCGCCCCATTCCCGGCCCAGTCCGCTCTGCTTGTACCCGCCGAACGCCGCCCGCGGATTCACCCCGGCGCTTCCGCCGTTGATCGTGACTCCGCCGGCCCGGATACGGGAGGCCATGTCGTACGCGGCCACGGTGTCGGCGCTCCAGACGGCGCCGGCGAGACCGTACGGGCTGTCGTTGGCGATGCGCACCGCCTCCTCGTCCGTGCGGAACGGGATGACCACACCGACCGGGCCGAAGAACTCCGTACGGGCGACGGTCATATGGCTTTCGACACCGGTGAAGAGGGTGGGCTCGACGAAGTGGCCGCGGTCCAGGCCGGAGGGGCGCCTGCCGCCGAGGACCAGGCGCGCCCCCTCCTCCTCACCGACCCGGATCAGCTTCTCCACCTTGTCCCGCTGCACCTCGCTGATCAGCGGGCCCATCGTGGTGGCCGGGTCGGCGGGATCGCCAACCCGGACTCCGGCCAGGGCCGCGGTCAGCCGGGCGACGAACTCGTCGTGCACGGACTCGTGCACCAGCGTGCGGGTCAGCAGCGAACAGCCCTGACCGGCGTGCGTGGTGATGCCCGCGAACGCCGACCGTACGGCGCCGTCCAGGTCGCCGTCGGCCCGGACGATGTTGGCCGACTTGCCGCCGAGTTCGAGGACGACCTTCTTCAGGGAGGCGGCGGCCTGGGCGTAGACCATGCGGCCGACCGTGTCGGAGCCGGTGAAGCTCACCAGGTCGACCATGGGGTGCGTGGTGAGTTCGCGGCCGGCCTCGGCGTCGCCGGTGATGATGTTGAGCACCCCGGCCGGCAGCCCGGCCGCGTCGGCGAAGTCGCCGATCAGCAGGGACTCCAGGGGAGTCGAGGGAGCCGGTTTGAGTACGGCGGTGCAGCCCGCCGCGAGGGCCGGGATCACCTTCATCATGCTGAGGAAGAACGGGAAGTTGTAGGCGGAGATCAGCGCACAGACCCCGAACGGCTCGCGCCGCAGCACCCCTTGGGAGATGCCGGTTCCCGGAGCGATCGTGGGCTCCATCGGGCGCTCCCAGGTGAAGGCCGGCATCACCCGCTCGGCCATGTCCCGCAGATGCGTCACCGGTACCCGGGTCTGCAGGGTCTGGGCCAGCGCGCGGACCGAGCCCGCCTCGGCCATGTTGACGGCCACGAGCTCGGGCAGCCTGCGCTCCATCTCGTCGGCCATGCGCAGCAGTACCGAGGCCCGTTCGGCGGGCCTCATCCGCGGCCACGGCCCCTCGTCGAAGGCGCGCCGGGCCGCCTCGACGGCCTGTCGTACGTCCGCCGGTGCGCAGCCCGGGACCTCCGCGATCGTCTCCTCGGTCGCGGGGTTGTGGACGGGGACCGTGGTGTCCGCCCGGCCGTCGGTCCGCTGTCCGTCGATGTAGAGCCGCGTGGAGAACGAGTACGCCGTCGTCATGAGCTGTCTCCTGATCGCCGTCAGTGCGGAGCGAGCGATTAGAGTGTACTGAATAACGCGAGCGAGGTCGGTGCAGCTGCGAGGCAAGCCCGTTGTCAGCTAAATGTCAGCATCCGGCTGGAAGGACCGGCTTGCAATCCGTATGCCGAATTATTGACTCGACCGGTCGGTACAGCTAACTTCGGCAGTACTGCGGGGGTGGGTTCCGGAACGAACGACGAGGTTCGAAAGAGGTACCGACTGTGTTCAAGGAATTTGTGGTGTCCGGCGACTCGCACATCATCGAGCCGGCCGATCTCTTCAAGGCCCGACTGCCGAGGGAACTGCGCGAGCGGGCCCTGTGGGAGGAGGAGTTCACGCTCGACGAGCCGATCGTGGACGGCGGCCACACCGAGTTCAAGAAGCTCCACACGATCGGCTTCGACGGCTGGACCATCTCCAAGTACCGGCAGTTCGGCGGTGAGACCCCGGACGGCGAGCCGGAGCACATCCTGAGGGACATGGACCTCGACGGGGTCGACGCCTCCGTGATGTTCCCCAACCTGTCGCTGTTCGTGCTCTTCACCGACGACCACGAACTGTCCATGGCGCACGCGCGGGTGTGGAACGACTACATCGCCGAGCGCTTCCTGAAGCACAAGGACCGACTGCGTCCGACCGCGGCGATCCCCCTGACCGACATCCCCGAGGCAGTCGCCGAGATCGAGCGGTGCGCCCGCATGGGGCTCGGCGCGATCCTCATCCCGGAGACCCCGCCCGCGCCGTACTACTCCCGGATCTACGACCCGGTGTGGGCGGCCGCCCAGGCGCACGGGATGCCGGTGTTCGTCCATGTGGCCACCGGTGGCGTGCGCGTCAGCGAGGCGGAGTCCGACACGGCGGTCACCGTCCGGGGCATGATGACGGCCGTCAACATGGGCAAGGGCCAGCTGACCGACGACATGGTGTCGGGCCGGCTGCTGGCCGGAGGGGGCGGCGACGGCGGTCCGCGGCGCATCATCGCGGACCTCGTCGGCGGCGGTGTCTGCGAGCGGTACCCCGACCTCCACTTCAACCTCATCGAGTACGGCGCCGGCTGGCTGGTCTCCTTCATGGGCTACATCGACAAGGCGTGGCGGACCGGGACCGGCCAGGACGCCGACTGGTGGCTCGGCTTCTGGGACGACAGCCGCGGACCCAAGGACCAGCCCGCGATGGGCCGGCTCTTCGCCGTCAACGAGAAGTGGCCCTACCCGCTCAAGCCCAGCGAGTACATCCAGCGGCAGATCCATGTGCAGTTCGCGGACGACCCGACCGCGGTCAAGGCCCGGCACATCACCGGGCTGTCGACCGTCATGTGGGGCAACGACTACCCGCACGCGGAGGGCACCTTCCGCAGCAGTGCCGAGTGCATCGCCGAGAACTTCGACGACACGGTCTCCGACGAGGACCGCGCGGCCATCCTCGGCGGCACGCTCGCCGACGTCGTGCACTTCGACAAGAGCAGGAAGCTCGCGCCGCTTGCGCAGGATGCCTGAGCCGGGGCGGTCGGGTCGATGACGGACCGGCCCCGGAGCGCAGCCGCCGCTCCGGGGCCGGTGTGTTACGCGTGTCCGCGCCGGCTTCGGTCAGTCCGCCGCGGCCACCGCACCCACGAGCCCGAGGGACGCCCGGGCATAGGCGGACCGGCGCCTGCGGCTCACCATGAAGCTCGGTGGCGCGAAGTAGCCGACGTCGCGGGGGAGTGAGCCGCCGCGGCGGACGAGCGCCTCCTTCGCGTCGGCCGTCGTCCCGCACAGGGCGATCTCGGAGACCATCTCGTCGGTCACCGCCTTCGCCATCCCCTCGGTGTCGCCCGCCCGGAACGCGGTGCGGAGCCGGGCGACCGGCTCCTGCCAGCCGTGGTGGGCGACGAACGGGTCGTACGTCTTGACGGTGAGATAGAAGGCGATCATCCGGCGGGCGTCGGCGACGGCCCGCTCGGGCGCCCCGTCGTCGACCGCCGTGATGATCCAGCCGTGTTCGAGCGGACGCGCGGTCCCGGTACGGCCCCGCTCCACGGACGGCCGTACGACGTCGTTCCACCAGGACCCGGTGAACAGTCCGTGCCCGATGACCCCGTCGGCGACCCGTCCGGCGGTCCTGGCCATACGGGTGTTGAACGCGGCGAGCAGGACGGGGATGTCCAGCCGCCCCAGGACGGGGGCCCGGACATCGGCGTCGAGCTCGTAGAACTCGCCGGAGTAGCGGACGGGCTCGCCGTTCTCCGCGTGCAGCCAGGTCCGTACGGCGGCCACGGTCTCGGCGATCCGGTCCACCGGGCGCTCGCCGGGCACGCCGAGCCAGTCCCGGTTGATCCGGAAGGCCGCGCTGCCCAGGCCGAGGAAGAGCCGGCCCGGAGCCTGGCCGTGCAGTTGGCGCAGCGCGGTCGCGTGGGCGTAGGGGGTGCGGGCGAAGGCGTAGGCGACGGCGGGGCCTGCCAGGGCGTGTTCGGTGTTCGCCACGATGTCGGCCACGGTGAGGTAGGCGTCGTGGTCGGCGAACTCCCCGGCGCAGAAGGCCCCGACACCGGCCCGCTCGGCCTCCCGCCCGATGTCCCGGCCGGGCCAGGGCATGCCGAACCGCATGGGAGCCTCCCGATCGTCGCAACGTCCGATGCCGTAAAACAGTATACTTATTTAGGGCAGGATCAAGTGGTGTCAGCGCAGTGTCCACTGTCCCCGGGGTACCGCCGAGCGGTCGACCTCCGCCTTCCCGACGGGGTTGCCGATCTGGGTGTACGACAGCCCCGTGCGCAGGGCCTGGGTGCGGGTGGCGTCGAGCGACTCCCAGATCGCCCGGACGGTGCCCTGGATCGCGGCGGGCGGTTTGGCGGCGATGAGGCGGGCGATGTCGTCGGCCCGCTCCCACAGCCGTTCGCGTGAAAGCACCTCGCTGACCAGGCCGATCTGTAGGGCGCGGGCCGCCGAGACGCGCTCGTCGAGGCCGAGCAGGGCGATGCGCAGGGTCTCCCCGAGGGGGATGCGGCGGGCGAGGCCGATCGGCTCCAGGGCCGCCGTGAGGCCGTAGCTGACATGCGGGTCGAAGAAGGTGGCCTCCTCCGAGCAGATCAGGATGTCGGCCTCGTTGAGCCAGTAGAAGGCGCCGCCGGCGGCCATCCCGTGCACCGCGCAGACCAGGGGCTTCCACACCTGGTTGAGCTTGGGGGAGAGGTACTCGCCGGGGTCGGTCTGCGACCAGGCGTTGGGGTGGCGTTCGATGCCCTCCTTGACGTCCATGCCCGTCGAGAACGCCCGCTCGCCCGCGCCGCGCAGCACGACCACCCGCACGTCGTCATCGGTCCTGACGGTGTCCCACAGGGCGGAGAACTCCTCCAGCATCCGCTGGTTGAAGCCGTTCATGACCTCGGGCCGGTCGAGGGTGACGGTGGCGACGTGGTCGGCCACCTCGTACCGCACGGTCTTCAGTTCCATGCCGTCCATCCCGCAGCTCCGTTCTCGACGCGATCGAGGAAAGTAGTATACTTTTCTCTGGTTACTCGGTACACCTTGACCGGTATCACGAGAGCCGCGGAGGACGCTGCGATGAGGCCACGCGTGGGTCAGATGCTCGCCAGTACGGTCGACACCACGGCGGTGATCGTCGTGCGGTGCCCGGACGGGGACCTGGAGATCACCTGCGGCGGGGCCGCCATGACCGAGGGGAGCGATCCGGCGCCCTCCGGCGCGCCCGACCCCACGCTGATGGGCGGAGCGCTGCTGGGCAAGCGGTACGCGGACGACGGCCTCGGCCTCGAACTCCTGTGCACCAAGCCGGGACCGGGCACGCTGGCCGTGAACGGCGTGCCGATGCCCATGAAGAGCGCCAAGCCGCTCCCCGCCTCGGACTGAGAGGGCGGCCCGCCCGTGAACATGGGGATGCTGCTGGACATGGCCGCCGAGGGGTTCGGCGACCGCGTCGTCATCGGGCGCGCGGGCGACGGCCTGACCGCCCCGCGGCTGCGTGAACTGGCCGCCGGTGGCGCGCGGTTGACACGCGCGGCCGACGCCGACGCGATCGTGTACCTCGGGGTGAACGGCCGGTCAACCACCGCCTCGGCGACCCGCAGCCCGACGCGCTGCGCGCCAACCACCCGCGCGTCCGACGCCCCCGCCGTCCTCATCTGCACGAGCGCCCGCGCACCCAGTTCTGTCCACTCTCACCCGGGGCGACTACCGCACCGCTGATCGACGCCTACCAGGAGATCAGGGGTGAGCCGTTGCGGGACCTCGTGTGGTTCGAGGCGCTGACCAAGTACAAGAAGTGCGCCGCGACGGCTCTGCTGATCAAACGTGCCCTGAAGGCGGGGGAGTTGAAGGACGTGCATCGGCGGATGCGCCCCGCGTTGCCCGTGCTGCTCAAGGAGGTGGCGGCACTGCTCGGCTGAGCCTCAGTACAGGCCGCCGTCCACCCGGATCAGCGCCCCCGTCGTGTAACTCGACGCGTCGCTCGCCAGATACAGCGCCGTGCTGATGATCTCCTCCGGGCGTCCCGGCCGGCCCGCCGCGCTCCGCGCGCTCCGCCGCTTCTCCTCCGTCCAGGCCCTGGAGATGTCCGTGAGGAACGGGCCGGCCGAGATGGTGTTGACCCGTACCGTCGGGCCGTACTCCAGGGCGAAGACGGTGGTGAGGGCGTTCAGGGCCGCCTTGGCACCCGCGTACGGGCCGAACCGCGGCTGGGGGAACAACGCCCCCGAGGACGAGATGTTGATGATCGAGCCGCCCTCGCCCTCGGCCATCCGTTCCCCGATCAGCGAGGCGAGCCGGAACGGGCCCTTGAAGTTGACGCCGACTACCTTGTCGAACAGCTCCTCGCTCGTCTGCGCCGACGAGGGGGCCAGCGGCGACATCCCCGCGTTGTTCACGAGGACGTCGACCCTCCCGAACTCCTCGTAGGCGGTGTCGGCGAGCCGGCCGAGGTCGTCCCAGTGGCCCACATGGGCGGCGACCGGGACGGCGCGGCGCCCCAGGTCCCGTACCTCCGCGGCGACCGCCTCGCAGGCGTCGAGTTTGCGGCTGGCGATCACCAGGTCGGCGCCCGCGGTGGCGAAGGCCCGCGCCATCTCCCGGCCCAGGCCCCGGCTTCCGCCGGTGACGAGGACGACCTTGCCGGACAGGTCGAACAGGTCCGCGGGGGCGATGGACTTGGTGTCGCGGTCGCTCGTCACGCGCCCACCCGACCCGACAGGCTGTCGTCCTCGATGATGTGCGCGTACCGCTTGCGGGCGGCCTCCAGCTTCGGCGGGATGTGCTCGCTGGGGAAGAGGCCTTCCGCGGGGCGGTAGTTCTTCAGCAGCTGCTTGGCGATGGTGGTGCGGTGCACCTCGGTCGGCCCGTCGGCCAGCGCGAGGTTCGGGGCGGCCATCCACCAGGTGGCGAGCGGGAGTTCGCCCGTGGTGCCGAGCGAGCCGTGCAGATGCACCGCCCGCTGGACGATGTCGTGCAGCACCTTCGCCGTCTGCACCTTGCACATCGCGATCTGGGTGCGGGCGGCGCCGTGCGGCTGGGTGTCGATGAGCCACGCGGTGTGCAGGACGAGCAGCCGGAACTGCTGCAGCTCCACCCATGAGTCCGCGATGAACTGCTGCACCGCCTGCTTCTCGGCCAGCACCGTGCCCTGTGTACGGCGCGACAGCGCGCGCTCGCACATCATGTCGAAGGCGCGGGCGCACTTGCCGACGGTCCGCATGGCGTGATGCACCCGGCCGCCGCCGAGGCGGGCCTGGGCCACCTCGAAGCCCTCGCCGGGGCCGCCGAGCATGGCGTCGAGCGGGACGCGGACCTGGTGGTAGCGGATATAGGCGTGGATGCCCTCGTCTAGGCCCTCGCGCTCGTCCATCGTGCCGACGTTGCGCTTGATCTCGATACCGGGGGTCTCGGCCGGCACGATGAACATCGACATGCGGCGGTGCGGCGGCGCGTCGGGGTCGGTGACGGCCATGACGATCAGGAAGGCCGCGTAACGGGCGTTGGAGGAGAACCACTTCTCGCCGTCGATCACCCACTCCTCGCCGTCGCGCCGGGCGCGGCAGACGAACTCCTTGGGGTCGGCGCCGGCCTGCGGCTCGGTCATGGAGAAGGTGGAGACGATCTCCCCCTCCAGCAGGGGCCGGAGATAGCGGCTCTTCTGCTCCTCGGTGCCGAACATGGCGAGGATCTCGGCGTTGCCGGTGTCGGGGGCGGCCGTGCCGAAGACGGTGGGGGCCCAGTAGGAGCGGCCCAGGATCTCGTTCAGGAGAGCGAGCCTGACCTGGCCGTAGCCCGGTCCGCCGAGCTCGGGGCCCAGATGGCAGGCCCACAGACCCTGCTCCCGGACCCTTTCCCGCAGCGGCCGCAGGATCGCGCGGGCCTTCTGGTTGCGGGTGTCGTACGGGTCCCCGCCGTGCGGGAAGAGGAGGTCGAGCGGCTCGACCTCCTCCCGTACGAAGGCGGCCGCCCAGTCCAGCCGGGCCTGGAAGCCAGGGTCGATCGTGAAATCCAGCATGGCGAAAACAGTATACTTTTTATGGCTCTCGGTCCATACTCGGAGGCACAAGAGCCGCATTGGGTATGCGCAATCAATGGTCGATGAGCCGCAGAGGGGTGGTTCGATGCAGAGGCCGATGGAGGGCGTGCGGGTGCTGGAAGTCGCACAGTTCACCTTCGTCCCGGCGGCGGGAGCCGTGCTCGCCGACTGGGGTGCCGACGTGATCAAGATCGAGCACGCCGAACGCGGCGACGGCCAGCGGGGGCTGGTCCGGGTGCTCGGATACGACGCCATCAGCGAGGGGTCGTCGTTCTTCCCGATCGTCGAGGGCCCCAACCGCGGCAAACGCAGCGTCGGTCTCGCACTGGAGAAGCCGTCCGCGCGCCCGGTGCTGGAGGAACTGATCAGGAACAGCGACGTGTTCCTCACGAACTTCCTCCCCGAGGCCCGCGCCGGGCTCCGGATCGACCTCGAGGACGTCCGGGCGGTCAACCCCGACATCATCTACGTCCGCGGCAGCGGCTTCGGAGCGCGCGGCGAGGAGGCGGGCAAGGGCGGTTACGACAGCACGGCGTTCTGGGCGCGCGGCGGCAGCGCCGCCGGTGTCACCCCGCCCGGCGCGGAGCGCATGACCCGGATGCCGGCCGGGGCCTACGGCGACTGCGTGGGCGGAATGACGATAGCCGGGGGCATCGCCGCCGCCCTCTACTCCCGCGCCACGACCGGCGAACCGTCCGTCGTGGACGTGTCGTTGCTCGGCGTCGGCGCCTGGGCCACGCAGTTCACGGTCAACATGGCACTGATGGCCGGCGGCCCGCTCCCGGTGAACACCCCACCTCGCCACGGTTCGGTCACCAACCCCCTGGTCGGCGCCTACCGTTCCTCGGACGGTCGTTGGATCGAGCTGTCGATGCTCCAACCCGGCCGGTACTGGGCGGAGTTCTGCAAACTGGCCGGCCGCGAGGAACTGGCCGCCGACGAACGCTTCGACAGCACCGGGAAACTGATGGCGAACGCCGCCGAGGCCGCCGAGATCGTCGCCGGGCTCATCGCCTCCCGCCCCCACGCGGAGTGGGTCGAGATCCTCTCCCGGGGCGAGGGCCAGTGGGCCGCCGTACAGAACTCCTGGGAGGTCGGCCAGGATCCCGCCCTGCGCGCCAACGGGCTCATCGCCGCCGTGGTGGACGCCGACGGGGTGGACCGCGAACTCGTCGCCAGTCCGGTCCAGTTCGACGAGACCCCGGCCGAGCTCACCAGGGCACCGCAGTTCGCGGAACACACCGACGAGGTCCTGCGCTCGCTCGGCCTCGGTGACGAGGAGCTCATCGCGCTCAAGATCGACGGCGCGGCGACCTGACGGACGCGGGAAGCGAGGAGCCGTGATGAGTACGACGCTCGAACCGGACGGCACCCACGACGGGGTGCCCGCCTACTACTTCGACAACCGCCTCGGCGGACCGGTCCTCAGCCACCACGAACGCTGGGACGAACTGGCCGCCGACCACTCGGGTTTCCGCAGCACCACCGCCCGCGGCTACTGGGTCGTCACGGACGGCCCCGCCGTGCAGCAGGCGCTCCAGGACTGGCGGACCTTCTCCAGCAGGTCGGTGACGGTGCTGGACCCGGACCCGAAGTTCCTGTGGATCCCCGAGATGCTGGACCCGCCCACGCACTCCGTGTGGCGGCGGCTGCTGGGCCGCTACTTCTCCCCGAGCGCCGTGGCCGCCCGGGAGGCGGAGGTCCGCGAGGTGGCGGGGGAGATGATCGACGCGCTGAAGGCCCTCGGGGGCGCCGACGTGCTCGACGCGTTCGCCCGCCGCTTTCCGACCCTGATCTTCATGCGCCTGATGGGCCTGCCCGAGGAGGACCTCTCGACCTTCCTCGCCTGGACCCATGAGCTGCTGCACCTCTCGCACCGCGAAGACCCGGACGGGGCGAGGCAGTTGGCGGCCATGCGGGAGGTGTCGGCCTATTTCGAGGAACAGATCGCCCTGCGCCGCGAGGCACCCCGCGACGACCTCCTCTCCACCGCCATGGCCTGGACGATCGACGGCGAACCCATCGACGACCGGGACATGCACGCCTTCTGCGTCCTGATGTTCCAGGCCGGCTTCGACACGGTCCCCATCTCCGTCGGCTGGGCGCTCTACCACTTCGCCACCCATCCCGAGCAGCGCGCGGAGATCCTCGCCGACCCCTCGCTCATCCCCACCGGCGTGGAGGAGATCCTGCGGGTGTACTCACCCGTCGTCCCGGCGCGCAAGGCGACCCGGGACGTGGAGATCGGCGGCTGCCCGGTCAAGGCGGGCGAGATGGTGATGCTCCCGATCGTGGTCGCCAATCGGGACCCCCGGCGCTACGACGACCCGCTGGAGGTCGATCTGCACCGCAAGGCCACCAACCACATCGCCTTCGGCTCCGGCCCGCACCGCTGCCTCGGCTCGCACCTGGCACGCCTCGAACTCAACGTGGCGGTCGAGGAGTGGCACCGGCGCATCCCCGACTACCGGGTCGCCGCGGGCCAGGAGCTGTGGCAGCACGGCAACATGTACGGCATCACCTCGCTGCGACTGGAGTGGTGACCGGGAATGGCCCCTCCCCTCAGCGCGGCGGACCTCTACCACACGGGGATCGTGGTCCCGGACATCGAGGCGTGGAAGGCCCGGATGGCAGAGGTCGCCGGCCATCGCTGGACCGAGACCATGACCGGCGACCTACGGATCCGCACGGCGGACGGAGAACGCCCGCTGCTGCTGCGGTACGCCTACTCGCTCGACGCCCCGCACCTCGAACTCGTCCAGGAGATCCCCGGCACCCCGTGGACCGCCGCCGAGCGCATCGCCACCCATCACCTCGGCTACTTCTGCGACGACGTCCCGACCACGTCCAAGCGGTTGGCGGAGGCGGGTTTCCCCCTGGAGGCCTGCGCGGTCGTCGACGGGGAACCCTCGCTGTTCGCCTACCATCTGGACCCCTCCGGCGTACGCATCGAGATCGTGGACCGCGCCCTGATCCCGGACTTCGACGCCTACCTCCGTGCGAAGGCACCGACGTGGCACTGACGTTCACCGAGGAGCACGAGCAACTCCGCTCGACCCTGCGCCGCTTCCTCACGGACAAGGCGCCGAGCGAGGCGGTACGGCGGTCGATGGAGTCCGAACAGGGCCACGACCGGCGGCTGTGGCAACAGATGGCCGGCCAACTCGGTCTGCACGGACTGGCGTTGCCACAGGAGTACGGCGGCTTCGGCGGCGGCCCGGTCGAGTTGGGGATCGTGCTGGAGGAACTGGGCCGAGCCCTGCTGCCCTCGCCCTACTTCGCCACCGTCGCCCTCGCCGGACAGGCCCTCGCCGTCAGCGGCGACGAGGCGGCCCGGGCCCGCTGGCTGCCCGGGATCGCCGACGGCTCGCTGACCGGCACGCTCGCGCTGGCCGAGGAGAGCGGGTCCTGGCAGCTCGCGGACGTGAGGTCGCGGGCCGTCCGCGACCGCGCCGGCTGGCGGGTGTCGGGCAGCAAGATGTTCGTCGTCGACGGGCACAGCGCCGACCTGCTCCTGGTCGTGGCCCAAACGGATCTCGGCCCCGCGCTCTTCGCCGTCGACGGCACGGCCGCCGGGGTCACCCGCGCCCGCCTGGACACCCTCGACCCGACCCGCCGGCTGGCCCGCGTGGACCTCGACGCCGCCCCCGCCGAGCCCGTCGGGCCGCAGGACGCCACCGCGTATCTGCGCCGGGTGCTGGACCTCGCCGTCGTCGCGCTGGCCGCCGAACAGGTCGGCGGGGCACAGGCCTGTCTGGACGCGGCCGTGGCGTACGCGAAGGCACGGGTGCAGTTCGGCCGCCCCATCGGGTCGTTCCAGGCGGTCAAGCACAAGTGCGCCGACATGCTGCTGAAGGTCGAGGCGGCCCGGTCGGCCGCGCACCACGCGCTGTCCGTGGCCGCCGCCGCCACCGCAGAGCCCGCGGTGGCGGCGGCGATCGCCGGGGCCTACTGCGCGGACGCCTACACCCACGCGGCCAAGGAGAACATCCAGATCCACGGCGGCATCGGCTACACCTGGGAGCACGACGCGCACCTCCACCTCAAGCGCGCCAAGTCGTCCGAACAGCTCTTCGGCAGCCCCACGGCACACCGGCGCCGACTGGCCGACCTGGTCGGCATCTCCCCGGCTCCGATCCCGGCCACCCCGGCGACGAAGGGCTGATCACGTGGGAATTCGCGACCGCCTGTCCCGGCTGCTGGCCGAAGCGGCCGTCGACGCCGAGGCGATCGAGTACGAGGGGGAGTGGTGGACCTGGGGGCAGGTCCGGCGGACCGCCCGGCACCTCGTCGAGACACTGGACGCCGCCGGCCTGAAGACCGGCGCCCGTATCGGGGTCGTACTGGAGAACCGGCCCGAGCACGTCGCCGTGGTCGCCGCGGTCATCGCCTCCGGACGCTGCCTCGTGATGCTGAGCCCCCTGCAGCCGGCCGCCCGGCTCACCGCCGACCTCACCGCCTGCGAGCTGCCCGTCGTCGTCTCCGGCCCCGAACCACTGCGCCGCGAGGGTGTGCTGGCGGCGGTGACCGCCCACGGCGCGGCCCTGGAACTCGGCACCGACGGCACCCTGCGCCCGGCCGGCGGAACCGCCCCGGCCGACGCCCCGGCCACTCCGG
The DNA here is from genome assembly GCF_040605395.1 of Streptomyces sp. NPDC005648. NCBI lineage: Bacteria > Bacillati > Actinomycetota > Actinomycetes > Kitasatosporales > Streptomycetaceae > Streptomyces > Streptomyces sp. NPDC005648. The sequence goes on from NZ_JBEXCS010000006.1 coordinate 158,496, forward strand.
ACACCGCCGTGGAGATGCTCACCTCCGGCACCACCGGCCCCCCGAAACGCGTCCGTCTGCGCCTCGGCCAACTCGACCAGGCCCTCGTCTCCGGTGGCCAGAGCCCCAAGTCGGAGCGGCTGCTGTCGCCTTCGGCGGCACTGGTCTCGGCGCCCCTCGTGCACATCGGCGGACTGTGGCGGGCGCTCGCCTGTCTCGCGACCGGCCGCCGCATGCTGCTGATGCCCAGGTTCGCCGTCGAGCCCTGGGTCAGCGCGGTGGAACGCCACCGGCTCAAGGCGGCGAGCCTGGTCCCGGCGGCCATCCGCGCCGTGCTCGACGCCGGAGTGCCCCGGGAACGGCTCGCCGGCCTCCAGGTCGTCACCTCCGGCACCGCCCCGTGCCCGCCCGAACTCGCCGACGCGTTCCTGCGCACCTACGGCGTTCCGGTCCTGATGACCTACGGCGCCACCGAGTTCGCGGGGGCGGTGGCCGGCTGGACGCTGCCGCTGCACCGGCGCTGGTGGCGACGGAAGGCCGGCAGCGCCGGGCGCGCCTTCGACGGCGTCGAACTCCGGGTGACCGGCGAGGACGGCGGGGAACTGCCCGTCGGCAGGACCGGGCGGCTGGAGGTCCGCACCGAACAGAGCAGCCGGGGCGCCGCGGCATGGACCCGCACCAGTGATCTCGCCCGGATCGACGCCGACCGGTTCGTCTGGATCGAGGGACGCGCCGACGACGCCATCATCCGCGGCGGCTTCAAGGTCCAGCCGGAGACCGTCCAACGGGTCCTGGAGACCCACCCGGCGGTCCGGGAGGCCGCCGTGGCCGGGCTGCCGGACGCACGGCTCGGCCAGGTGCCGGTGGCGGCGGTCGAGATCGAGCCGCATCGGCCGGCCCCGGACACCGCCGAACTCGTCCTGCTGTGCCGGACCCGGCTCATGCCCTACGAGGTCCCCGCGCACCTCGTCGTCGTGGACGCCCTGCCCCGCACCCCGTCGAGCAAGGTGAGCCGTGTGGAACTGCTGGCCCTGGTGCGCGAGCACCTCGGACCGAAGGAGGAACAGCGATGACGCGGACGCGGGAGCGGTTCGGTGTCCTCACCGACGAGGCGGTCGCACGCTCCCGCCGCCGCCTCGGCCTGCCCGAGCCGCAGCGCAACCCCCCGCACAACTACGAGGTGACCTGGGACGGCGTACGCCACTTCGCGTACGGCTACGGCGACGACAACCCCCTGTACTGCGACCCGGACTACGCGGCCGGCACCCGCTGGGGCTCGCTCGTCGCACCGCCCACCTTCCTCTACACCATGGGCGAGGACGCGGCCCCGGCACCCGACCCGGAGACCAGGGCACTGCTCAGGGGCGATCCGTTCGCCGGACTCGGCTCCTACCAGGCGGTCATGGAGTACGAGTGGTGGCGGCCGCTGCAACTCCGGGACCGCTGCCGGTTGTTGCAGACCCAGGTGGGCGTCCACCTCAAGCCCAGCCGCTTCGGCGGCCGCACCGCCCACGTCACCCGCGACCACCTGTACGCCAACGGGCGCGGCGAGATGCACGCCCTGCGACGCGGGACCTGGATCAACGCCGAGCGGCACGCCTCCCGTGAACGCGCCAAGGAGCGGCTCGTCCAGGAGCCCTACACGCCCGAGCAGCTCTCCGAGATCGACGCCGCCTACGCGGCCGAGACCCGCCGCGGCGCCGAACCCCGTCACTGGGAGGACGTCGAGGTCGGCGAGGAGCTCCAGCCGCGGGTGAAGGGGCCGTTGACCACGACCGACGTGGTCGTGTGGCATCTGGGCTGGGGCATGCAGCTCACCCCTCCCGGGGCGTTCGGGATCGCGGCGCGGGTGCGGCGCAAGGCGCCCGGACTGTACCCGCCCAATCCGCTCGGTGTCCCCGACACCGTGCAGCGGCTGCACTGGGAGCCGGAGCGGGCACGGGAGTTGGGCCTGCCGAACCCGTACGACTACGGCGGTATGCGCGAGACCTGGCTGTGCCATCTGCTCACCGACTGGACCGGCGACGACGGCTGGCTGTGGAAACTCCGCTGCGAGCACCGGAAGTTCAACTACCACGGCGACACCACCTGGGTCCGCGGCACCGTCGTCGGCAAACAACGGGTGGACGACCGGGCCGAGGTGCACATCGAGGTGCGGTGCGAGAACCAGCGCGGCGAGATCACCACCCCCGGCACCGCCGTCGTCCTGCTGCCGACCCACGACCGGCCCGTCACCCTGCCGAAACCCCCGGCCGACGACCTCGACGGCATGGTCGCCCATGAACTCGCCCGATTCGCCGTCACCGGCGACCGACCCGACGAGCAGAGGAGTTAGGCGTGTCCGACGAGGTGCTGGTGGAACGCCGTGGCGCGGTCCAGGTCATCACGATCAACCGCCCGGCGGTGAGGAACGCCCTGGACCACGCCGTGGCCCTGGGAGTCGCGGCGGCCGTCGACGAACTCGACGAGTCCGACGCACTGCGGGTGGGTGTGCTGACCGGCGCGGGCGGCACGTTCTCGGCGGGCATGGACCTCAAGGCGTGGCTGCGCGGCGAGACTCCCGCGATCGAGGGCCGCGGTCTGTGCGGGATCAGCATGACCCCGCCCCGCAAACCGCTGATCGCGGCCGTCGAGGGCTGGGCTCTGGCGGGCGGCTTCGAACTCCTGCTGGCCTGCGATCTGGTGGTCGCCGCGCGCACGGCCCGCCTCGGCGTCCCCGAGGTGACCAGGTCCCTGGTCGCCCGCGCCGGGGCCGCGCTCCATCTGCCGCGCCGGATCCCGTACGCCATCGCCCTGGAACTCCTGCTCACCGGACAGCCCATCGACGCCGGACGGGCGGCGACCCATGGGCTGGTCAACCGCCTCACCGACGAGGGCGGCGCGCTCGACGGGGCGTTGGAGCTCGCCGGGACGATCGCGGCGAACGGCCCGCTGGCGGTCGCGGCGACCAAGGAGATCGCCCGCGCCACCGCCGACTGGACCCTGGACGAGGCCTGGGGCAAGCAGTTCGACCTCGCCGAGCCGGTGTTCCAGTCGCAGGACGCCGAGGAAGGGGCCAGGGCCTTCGCGGAGAAGCGGCCGCCGGTCTGGAAGGGACGCTGAGCGTGCGGGCGAGGGACATCGGCGGAGGTGCGCCCACCGCGGCCGGCCCGCTGGCGGGCGTGCGTGTCGTCGAACTCGGCGGTATCGGGCCGGGGCCGTTCGCCGGGATGTTCCTCGCCGACCTCGGCGCCGACGTGGTCCGTGTGGACCGGCCCGGGCGGGCGGGCGCACCAGACGCGGGCGGGCCGGCGGACGTACTCGACCGGGGCAAGCGGTCGGTCGTACTCGACCTGAAGGACCCGGCCGGGACCGCGGCGCTGCTGCGACTCATGGAGTGCGCCGATGTGCTGATCGAGGGCTTCCGGCCCGGCGTCACCGAACGGCTCGGCGTCGGACCGCACGACTGCCTCGCCCGCAACCCCCGGCTGGTCTACGGCCGTATGACCGGCTGGGGACAGGACGGACCCCTCGCCACCGCCGCCGGACACGACATCACCTACATCGCGCTGACCGGGGCCCTCGGCGCGATCGGGGAGGCGGGCGGTCCGCCGCAGATCCCGCTCAACCTGGTCGGCGACTTCGGGGGCGGCGGCTGCTACCTGGTGATCGGTGTGCTGGCCGCGCTGCACGCCGTCGCCCGCACCGGCCGCGGCCAGGTCGTCGACGCGGCGATCGTCGACGGCACCACCCATCTGCTCGCCAGCACCTACGCCAAGCTCGCCCGTGACGAGTGGACCGACGAGAGGGGCGTCAACCGCTTCGACGGCGGCTGGCCCTTCTACGCCGTGTACGGGACCAAGGACGGCCGGCATATGGCCGTCGGCGCGCTGGAGCGCAAGTTCTACCGCAGCCTGGTCGAACTGCTCGACCTGGACGTGGACCCGGAGCTCCAGCACGACCGGTCGACCTGGCCGCGGCTGCGGCGGCTGCTGACGGAGCGGTTCGCGGAACGCACCCGCGACGACTGGGCGCGGCTGTTCGAGGGCACCGACGCCTGCGTGGCACCCGTGCTCACCCTCACCGAGGCGGCCTCCCACCCCCATCTGGCCGCGCGCGGGGGCCTGTTCACCCGCGACGGCGTGCTCCAGCCCGCCGCCGCCCCCCGCTTCTCGGCGACCCCGTCGCGCCCCGGCCGCACCGCGCCGGCCGTCGGCGCCGACACCCGGGCCGTGTTCCGGGACTGGGGCGTCGACGCCCCGGTGCCGACCGCCGACCGACCTCACTAAGGAGCTGTCCCATGCCAGAGGCCGTCATCGTCGACGCCGTACGCACACCGATCGGCAAGCGCAACGGAACGCTGGCTCCGGTGCACGCGGCGGATCTGTCGGCCGAGGTGCTCAAGGCGCTCGCCCAACGCACCGGCATCGACCCGGGTTCGGTGGACGACGTGGTCTGGGGCTGTGTCACCCAGATCGGCGACCAGTCCAGCAACGTCGGCCGCTTCGCGGTGCTCGCCGCCGGCTGGCCCGAGCATGTGCCCGCGGTCACCGTCAACCGGGCCTGCGGCTCCAGCCAGCAGGCCGTCGACCAGGCGGCGCACGCCGTCATGTCCGGCCAGTACGACCTGGTGGTGGCGGGCGGTGTGGAGACCATGAGCCGGGTGCCGCTGGGCTCGCACCGCACCACGGGACAGCCCTACGGTCCGGCCGCCGTCGCGCGCTACGGCGGATTCGAGTTCAGCCAGGGCATCGGTGCCGAACTCATCGCCGAACGCTGGGACTTCAGCCGCACCCGCCTCGACGAGTTCGCCTCCGCGTCGCACGCCAGGGCCGCCGCGGCGATCGACTCGGGCGTCTTCGACGACCACATCGTGCCGATCGACGTGGACGGCACCAAGTTCACCACGGACGAGGGGCTGCGGCGCGGCACCTCGGTGGAGAAACTGGCGGGCCTCAAGCCGTCGTTCAAGGAGGACGGCGTGATCCACGCCGGGAACTCCTCCCAGATCTCCGACGGCGCCGCGGCCCTGCTCATCACCACCCCGGAGCGCGCCCGCGACCTCGGTCTCACCCCGATCGCCCGTTACCACAGCGGCGCGGTCAGCGGCGCGGACCCCATCACCATGCTGCTCGGCCCGATCCCGGCCACCGAGAAGGTGCTGCGCCGCTCCGGTCTCTCCCTCGACGACATCGGCGTCTACGAGGTCAACGAGGCGTTCGCACCGGTGCCGCTGGCGTGGCTGGCCGAGACCGGCGCCGACCCCGAGCGCCTCAACCCGCTCGGCGGCGCGATCGGCGTCGGGCATCCGCTGGGCGGTTCCGGCGCCATCCTGATGACCCGTCTGCTGGCGCGGATGCGGCGCGAGAACCTGCGCTACGGCCTCCAGACCATGTGCGAGGGCGGCGGCACCGCGAACGCCACCGTCATCGAACTGCTGCCCTGACGCGCCCGCGGGCCCCGCGCTCCCGGACCCGGCCGCGCACGACGCTCAGGCCGGGGCGTCGAAGGTGACGACGACCTTCTCGGCCGCCCCGGGGGTCAGCGCCAGCTCGAACGCCCGCGCCACTTCACCGAACGGCACCCGGTGACTGATGAGCCGGGCGATCCGGTCCCGGTGCTTCTTCATGGTCGCCATCGGACTGCTCCTCCCGCCGGTCATCAAGAAAGATAGGTCGACCGATCGGTACAATCAATGCCTCCGGGGTCACGACGCGCGGCCGTCGGCCGGTCGGCGGGGCTCGCGCGGCAACCCCAGCCCCCGCTCGGCGATCTGCGTCCGCAGCACCTCGTTCGCGCCGCCCGCGATCGTGTACGCGCGCGAGTAGAGATGGGCGTCCTGCCACCGGCCGTCGGCCACCGCCTCCGGGTCGTCCTCGGTGAGCAGCCCGTCCGTGCCCTGGAGGCGCAGGCCGAAGTCGGTCAGATCGTGGTTGAGCTCGCTGAAGAAGATCTTGCCGAGGAGCGCGTCGGCCGGCTGTTCCGTGCCGTGCAGCATCCGGGACTGCGCCAGGCCGGTCATCGCCGCGTTCACCTGCACCCGCGCGGCGAGTTCGCCGATGGTCTGCCGGACGGCGGAGTCGTCGAGCGCGCCCGGTGTCCGCTCGGCGAGCCGCACCAGGTCCTCCAGCACCGCGAGCAGCTCCACGCCCCGCGCGGCCACGCCGGAGCGCTCTCGGCCCAGGCTACTCATCGCCACCCGCCAGCCGTCGTTCACCTCGCCGATGACGTTCGCCGCCGGGATCCGGACGCCGTCGAGGAAGACCTCGTTGAAGTCGGTCGTGCCGGTGATCTCGCGCAGCGGGCGTACCTCGACGCCCGGGCCGCGCATGTCCAGCGCGAACGCCGTGATGCCCTTGTGCCTGGGTGCGTCGGGGTCGGTGCGGGCGAGCAGGTACCCCATGTCGGCGTGCTGGCCGTTGGTCGTCCACACCTTCTGGCCGTCCACGACGAACACCGCGTCCGTGCCCTCGCCCCGGCGGACCGCGCGGGTGCGCAGCGCCGCCAGGTCGCTTCCGGCCTCCGGTTCGCTGAAGAGCTGGCACCACACGTCCTCGCAGCTGCGGATCCGGGGCAGGAAGTGCGCCCGCTGAGCCTCCGTGCCGAACTCGATCACCGCCGCCGAGGCCAGCGAGGCGGCGCCGACGGGTGGCCAGGTGCGGGCCCGGGCGATCTCCTCCGCGACGACGGACGGCTCCAGGGGATGGGCGTCGGGCCGGCCGCCGTACTCGACGGGCCAGTCGATGCCGAGGAGGCCCTCCTCGTAGAGCTTGGCCGTCCACTCCCGGATCGCCGGCATCAGCTCGGGATCGGGTGCGCGCACCCCGGAGCGGGTCTTGACGCCCGGGGCGTGCTCCGCGACGAAGGCGCGCACCTTGCGGCGGAACGCCTCCAGCTCGGGTGTGGACGTAAGGCGCATCGCCGTCGACTCCTTGTCGTCGTGCCACCGCGGCCAAAATGAGTATACTTTAACCATGGTGTCGCCCTGTCTGCCAGTGCCTGGTGGCCGCTCTGAATAGACTGGGGATCCGCAATACCCCCTCAGAGGAGTTGGCCCATGGCGACTGCCGTCGATCGCGAGCCCGCCGACGGCGAGAGCGGCGTCCTGGTCGGCAAACTGGCCGCTCAGACCGCCCGGCGCATCGAGGCGTCCGTGATCCGCCAAGGGTGGCCCGTGGGCGAGTCGTTGGGCTCCGAGTCGGACCTGCGGGAGTGGCTCGGCGTCAGCCGCGCGGTGCTGCGCGAGGCGGTCCGGCTGGTCGAGCACCACCAGGTCGCCCGCATGCGGCGCGGCCCGGGCGGCGGACTGATCGTCTGCGCCCCCGACGCCGGACCCGCCACCCGTGCCATGGTCATCTACCTCGAGTACGTCGGCACCAGCGTCACCGACCTCCTCCAGGCCCGCCGGCTCCTGGAACCCATCGCCGCGGGCCTGGCCGCCGACCGGATCACCGAGGAGGGCATCGCCACCCTGCGGACCGCCCTGGAGTCCGAACTCGCCCACTGGGACGACCCGTCGGTCCACTCGCAGGACCCGCTGCACCCGGTGCTCGGCCGGTTGTCGGGCAATCCGGTGCTGCATCTGTTCATCGATGTGCTCACCCGCCTCACCGCACGCTACGCGCACACCTCCCGCCGGATCTCCAAGGCCGAGATGCACGCGGCGAAGGAGATCTCGCACCGCGAGCACACCGCCGTCGTCGACGCCGTCATCGCCGACGACGGAGCCCGGGCGCAGACCGAACTCACCGCGCACCTGGAGTCGGTGGCCGCCTGGATCGAGAAGCACCGGGTGCGGCGCGGTCAGCGCATCTCGGGGAGCGTGGTCGAGCCCGAGCTGGTCGAGGGGCCCCGGGCCAAGCTGGCCGAGGTGGTCGCCGCCCGTATCCATGACGACATCGCCGCCCGTGGCTGGCAGATCGGGATGGTCCTCGGCTCCGAGACGGATCTGCTGGCCCGGTACGAGATCAGCCGGGCCGTACTGCGCGAGGCCGTCCGGCTCCTCGAGTACCACTCGGTCGCCCGGATGCGCCGCGGCCCCGGCGGCGGACTGGTCGTCACCGAGCCCGAGCCGCAGGCCAGTATCGACACCATGGCGCTCTTCCTGGAGTACCAGGGCGTCACCGCCGACGACCTGCGGATCGTGCGCAACGCCATCGAACTGGGCGTCGTCGCCCGGGTGACCGCCCGGCACGCCGAGGGGGACACCGAGATCGCCGAGCGCCTGGGCAAGGCGGTCCGCCGGCCCACCGAGGGCCCGGCCGACGACCCGCGCAAGGCCGACCTCTTCCACTCCGAGCTCGCCGCCCTGGCGGACAACCCGGTGCTCTCGCTGTTCCTCGCCATCATCACCGAGCTGTTCCGCCGGCATGCCTCCGGTCATGACCGGCCGCTGCCCGGGGACACCGCCGCCGAGGAGGTCCAGCACGTCCACCAGCGCATCCTCGACGCGATCGTCCAGGGCGACGCCGGGGTGGCCCGGCATCGGATGCGGCGGCATTTGGATGCACTCATTCCCTGGTGGCACTGACGATTTCCGTGAGCAGCCCGGCGTCTTCACGGGTCACGAGAGGCGGTTCAGGGAATCATCTGGACCCGGAAAGTCAATTACGTATACTCAATAGGGTCCGATCGAAGGAGATTCGATGCGCCGGACCCTGTTCGAGCGGGACCACGAGGACTTCCGCCTCCTGGTCCGTGACTTCATCGCCCGCGAAGTCCTCCCGGTGTACGAGGACTGGCGGCGCGCCGGCCTCGTCCCCCGCGAACTGTTCACCGCACTGGGCAAGCTGGGCATCATCGGGACGGCCGTACCCGAGGAGTACGGCGGGGGCGGCCAGGACGACTACCGCTTCAACGTCGTCCTCCAGGAGGAGTGCGCCCGCGCGGGTGTGACCCTCGGCGGTCTGCGCACCCACCTCGACATCGTCGTCCCGTACTTCACGGGCCTGGCGAACGCGGAGCAGCGGGCGCGCTGGTTCCCGGGGCTGGCCTCCGGCGACCTGTACACCGCGATCGCCATGAGCGAGCCGGGCACCGGGTCCGACCTGGCCGGCGTCACGACCCGGGCGGTGCGCGACGGCGACGCGTTCGTGCTCCACGGCGCCAAGACCTTCATCACCGGCGGCCACCACGCCGACCTGGTGATCGTGGTGGCCCGCACCGCCGTCGACCCGGACGACCGGCGGGCCGGGCTGTCCCTGCTGGTGGTGGAGAAAGGCATGCCCGGCTTCACCGTCGGCCGCAGGCTGGAGAAGATCGGACTCCCCGTCCAGGACACGGTGGAGCTCGCCTTCGACGGGGTCCGCGTTCCCGCCGCCAACCTGCTCGGCGAGGAGGGCGGCGCCTTCACCCACCTCGGCCGCAACCTCGCGCAGGAACGCCTGGCCATCGCGGTCGGCGCGGTCGCCCAGACCCGCGCGGCGATCGACCTGACCATCGGCTACGTCCGTGACCGCACGGTGTTCGGCAAGCCGGTCGCCCACTTCCAGAACACGAAGTTCGAAATCGCCGCCATGGCGACCGAGCTGGAGGCCGCCCAGACCCTGCTGGACGCGGCCGTCACCGCGCTTGTCGCGGGTGAGCTCAGCCCGGCCGACGCGGCCGGGACCAAGCTGTTCTGCACCGAGACCCAGGGCCGGGTCGTCGACCGCTGTCTCCAACTGCACGGCGGCTACGGCTACATCCTGGAGTCCCCGATCGCCCGGCTCTACACCGACGCCCGGGCGACCCGCATCTACGGCGGGACCAGCGAGGTCCTCAAGACCATCATCAGCAAGTCCCTGGGCCTGTAAGGAGCTTGATGTGAACATCGACGGTTCGGTGGCACTGGTCACCGGAGGCGCCTCCGGCCTGGGACTGGCCACCGCCCGCCGCGTCATCGACCGCGGCGGCCGGGTCGTACTGGCCGACATCTCCGAGGAACAGGGCGCCAAGGCGGTCGCCGACCTCGGCGAGGCCGCACGCTTCGTCCGCGCCGACGTCACCGACGAGGCCTCGGTCACCGCCGCCCTCGACGCCGCGCGGGACCTCGGCCCGCTGCGCTTCGTCGTCCACTGCGCGGGCCGCGGCGGCGACCGCACCCGGATCATCGACCGCGACCGCGAGCCCGGCGCACTCGACTCCTTCGCCGAGGTGATCCGCGTCAACCTGATCGGCACCTACAACGTGCTGCGGCTGGCCGCCGCCCGGCTCGCCGGCAACGAGGCCCTCGACGGCGACCGCGGAGCCGTCGTCCTCACCGCCTCCGTCGCCGCCTTCGACGGGCAGATCGGCCAGACCTCCTACACCGCCGCCAAGGCGGGCGTCCACGGCATGACCCTGGTCGCCGCACGGGACCTGGCCGGCTGGCAGATCCGGGTGAACACCATCGCCCCGGGCATCATGGACACCCCGATGCTCGGCCGGCTGCGCGAGGACATCCGCGACGGACTCGCCGCCTCCGTGCCGCACCCCAAGCGCCTCGGCGACCCCGACGACTTCGCCCGGCTCGCCGTGGAGCTGCTGGAGAACCCCTACCTCAACGGCCAGACGGTCCGGCTCGACGGCGCCCTCCGCATGGCCCCGCGATGACCGCGCCCGAGACCGGGACCCACGCCGGGACCGAGACGGACGAGCAGTTCCGGACCCGGCTGCGCGACTTCCTGGCGGAGCAGCACCCCGGCCGCCGCCCCAAGGACCCCGGTGAGCGCCTCGCCTGGCAGAAGAAGTGGCTGGCCACGCTCTACGACGCCGGATACGCCGGCCCGGGCTGGCCGCGCGAGTACGGCGGGATGGCACTGTCCTTCGCCCGCCAGGTCATCTACCAGGAGGAGTACGCCCGCGCCCGCGTCCCGGGACCGCTCGGCACCGGCCTCGGCATCGCCGCCCCCACCCTGCTCCAGTACGGCGACACGGAACAGAAGGAGCGATTCCTGCGCCCCATGCTGCGCGGCGACATGGTCTGGGCCCAGGGCTACTCCGAGCCGGAGGCGGGCTCGGACCTCCCCGCGCTGCGCACCACGGCCCGCCGCGAGGGCGCCGAGTACGTCGTCAACGGGCAGAAGGTGTGGAACAGTTCGGCCGACATCGCCGACATCCTCTTCACCCTCGTACGCACCGGGCCCCCCGACTCCCGCCAGGACGGCATCAGTTACCTCCTGATCGACGCCCACGCCCCCGGCGTGACCGTCCGCCCCCTGCGGGACCTCACCGGCGACGCGCACTTCTGCGAGATCTTCCTCGACGACGTCCGGGTGCCGGTCGCGCACCGCGTCGGCCCCGAGAACGGCGGCTGGCCCCTGGTCCGTACGAGCCTCGGACACGAGCGGGCCGCCGGGGCGATGAACCAGGCGGCCCTGTACCGGCGCGTCCTCGACGAGCTGATCGAACTGGCCCGCGAGCGCGGCGCGCTCGACGACCCCCTGGTCCGCGACCGGCTCGCGGACTTCGAGATCCGGGCCACCATCATGCGGCTCACCGGCATGCGCACCATCGCCGACATCCTCGCCAAGGGCGAGCCGGGCCCCGCCTCCTCGACCTCACGGCTCTTCATCGTCGCCTTCGAGCAGGAACTGCACGAGTTCGCGCTGGAGTTGCTGGGCCCCTACGGCATCCTCGGCCGCCGCGACCCGCACGCCGTCCAGCGCGGTCGCTGGGTCTGGGGCTTCCTGCGCACCCGGGCCTCGACGATCGGCGCGGGCACCGCCGAGATCCAACGCAACACCATCGCCGAACAGGTCCTGGGCCTGCCCCGCGACCCGGCGATGCCGACCACCGGAAGGGCACGATGAGAGCGGCGCGTTGCACACGGTACGGTCCGCCGAAGGACCTGGAGGTCGTGGAACTGGACGACCCGGAACCCGGCCCCGGCGAGGTCCTGGTCCGGGTGCACGCCGCCGCGGTCAACTTCCCGGACGTCCTCCTCGTGGCCGACCGCTACCAGGTCTCCGTGCCGCTGCCCTTCACTCCCGGCAGCGAGTTCGCCGGGACCGTGACCGCGCTGGGCCCCGGTGTCACCGGGCCGCGGGTCGGCACACCGGTGGCGGGGGCGGTGATGACGGGCGCCTTCGCCGAACAGGTCGTGGTCCCGGTCACCGGCCTGCGCCCGGTCCCCGAGGGCCTCGACATGGTGCACGCCGCCGCCTTCCACGTCACGTACGCGACCGCCTACCACGCGCTGGTCACGGTGGGGCAGGGCAGGGCGGGGGAGTGGGTGGCGGTGCTCGGCGCGGCCGGCGGGGTCGGCAGCGCGACCGTCGACGTCGCGAACCGGCTCGGTCTGCGTGTCGTCGCGGCGGCGTCGAGCCGGGAGCGCCTGGAGGTCGCCCGCGGGCTCGGCGCCGAGGCCGGGGTCGACTACGTCCACGAGGACCTCAAGACCGGTCTGCGCGAAGCGACCGGCGGCGACGGCGTCCACCTCGCCGTCGACCCCGTGGGCGGCGACCACGCGGAAGCCGCCCTGCGCGCACTGCGCCGGGGCGGCCGGTTCGTCACGGTCGGATACGCCGACGGGCGGATTCCCCGCATCCCGCTCAACCTCGTCCTGCTCAAGGACGCGGTGGTACGGGGCTTCGAGATCCGCATGCTGCGCCGGTACGCGCCGCAGGCGGTGGCCGAGGGCGACCGGGCACTCGCCCGGATGGTCGAGGACGGTATGCGCCCGCTCGTCTCCCGGGTCCACCCCCTTGCCGAGGTGGCCGCGGCCCTGATCGACGTAGTGGACCGGCGCACTACCGGCAAGGTGGTCGTAGAGATGACCGGCGGGGCCTGAACAGGACTCAGAACGCGGGCAGTTGGGGGCGCCGCTTGACGTAGCCGCCGGCGTCCACACGCATCTGCATGCCGGTCACGTACCGCGACTCGTCGGACACCAGGAACAGCACCATGTCGGAGACGTTCTCCGGTTCGACGTAGGGGATGCCGAACCCGGTCGTCGCGGGGAAGGACGGCAGCGCGTCCTCGCGGGTCGGGTTCTCCAGATCGGGCCGGAAGGACCGGTACATCAGATCGCTGTTGAGCATGTCGGTGTTCACATTGGTCGGGTGCACCGCGTTGACCCGTATCCGCCGGGACGCCAGCACCGTCGCCAAGTCGTGCACGAACGCGGCGACTTGGCGCTTGGCGAAGGAGTAGCCCAGCCCGCCGGGCCCGTTGGCCGGGTTGTCCACCGTCGCCGGGATCAGACCGGCGATCGAGCCGGTCGCCACTATCGAGGCGCCGTCGGGCAGATGCGGGAAGGCCGCGTCCACGGCGTGCACCACCCCGTTGTAGTCGACGGTGACGGCGTCCAGGAAGGCCTGTGCCGTCTGCTCGGGGCCCAGCGGGGCGATGCCGGCCTGGGCGACCACGGCGTCGAGGCGCCCCAGCGCGGCCACCCCTTCGGCGACGGCCGCCTTGAGCACGCCCGGATCCCGTACGTCGGCCTTCCGGGCGACGATCCGGCGGCCGTGCTTCTCCACCTCGCGCACGGTCTCGTCCAGGTCCGCCTCGGTGGCCAGCGGGTAGCCGTTGCTGGCGATGTCCCCGCACAGGTCTACGGCGATGATGTCGGCACCCTCCGCGGCGAGCCGTACCGCATGGGCCCGGCCCTGGCCGCGGGCGGCTCCGGTGATGAAGACGACCTTGTCCTGCACTCGACCCATGGGGTCTCCTTCCGTCGCATAAAAGAGTAGCCTGAATAGCGGCGGAGTCACCCCGATCGACCTGATGATCTCGGATGATTCCGCGTCCGATCGTGAGCTTCCGCTCAGCGGGACCGGATCAGTGCACGCAATGCGCCCGCTGGTAGGGAATGTGGGAGAGCGAGGGAGCGCAAGCATGCCGTTGCAGCCGTGGATGAAGTTGCTGTCGACCGACGACCACCTGATCGAGCCGCCGCGTCTCTGGACGGACCGTCTGCCCGCGAGGTACCGGGAAGCCGGACCGCGCATCGTGGAGCAGACGAGGGGAGAGGGAAAGGCGCCCGCGGAGGTGTGGATCTACGAGGAGCGGATCTACCCGTACATCGGTCTCAACGCCGTCGCCGGCAAGAAGCCCGAGGAGTTCGGCCTCGAACCCACCCGCTACGACGAGATGATCCCGGGCTGCTACGACCCGAAGGCCCGGATCCGCGACATGGACCTGGACGGGGTCTGGGGCGCCCTGTGCTTCCCGTCGTTCCCGGGGTTCTCCGGCCATGTCTTCCTGGACGGCACGGACCGCGAACTGGCCCTGCTGTGCGTCCGGGCCTGGAACGACTTCGTCCTCGACGAGTGGTGCGCCGCCGCGCCCGGCCGGCTCATCCCGCTGGCCATCATGCCGCTGTGGGACGTGGAGGCCTGCGTCGCCGAGATCCACCGCACCGCCGCCAAGGGCGCCAAGGCGATCTCCTTCCCCGAGAACCCGGCCCCGCGCGGCCTGCCCTCCTTCCACACCGACCACTGGGACCCGCTGTTCTCGGCCGCCGAGGAGACCGGCATGCCGCTGTGCCTGCACTTCGGCACCTCCGGCCAGGCCCCCAGGACGGCACCCGAGGCCCCCTTCGCGGTGACCATCGCCCTGTTCGGCACCAACGCCATGTACGCCACCGCCGACCTGCTCTTCTCCCCGGTGCTGCACAAGCACCCGGGGCTGAGGATCGGCCTGTCCGAGGGCGGCATCGGCTGGATCCCGTATCTGCTGGAGCGCAGCGACGGAACCTGGGAGCGGCACCGCTTCTACCAGAACGTCAACCAGAGCGTGCGGCCCTCGGAGCTGTTCCACCGGCACTTCCACGGCTGCTTCATCGACGACCGCTTCGGCGTGGAGAACCGCCACCACGTCGGCATCGACAAGATCACCTGGGAGTGCGACTACCCGCACTCCGACTCCTACTGGCCCAGGTCCCGCGCCTACGCCGCGGAGGTCCTGGCCGACGTACCCGACGAAGAGGTACACCAGATGGTGGAGTTGAACACCCGCCGGATCTACGACATCCCCGCATGAGCCGCCGCCCCGAGTCCGAGCGCTCCGACTGGACCGACCTCGATCTGCTCACCCGCGAGGAGGCGCACGGCCGGCTGCTGGCGGAGATCGCCGACACGGACGCCCGCCTGGCCGCGCTCGGGGAGTCCGACGCGGCCGAACGGGAACTGCTGGAGTCCCGCTCGCGCGCCCTGCGGGAGGCCGCCGAGGACCTCATCGACCACCCGAGGAAGGACTGAGGCAGCCATGGGACGTGTGGAGGGCAAGGCCGCGCTGATCACCGGGGCGGCGCGGGGACAGGGCCGCTCCCATGCCGTGCGACTGGCCGAGGAGGGCGCGGACATCGTCGTCACCGATGTCTGCCACGACATCGGCGACGAGCTGCCGTACTCCCTCGGGACGGGGGAACAGCTCGCGGAGACCGCCGAGTTGGTGCGGAAGACCGGCCGGCGGTGTGTCGCCGTGCGGGCAGATGTGCGCTCCATCGCCGAGATGCGGGCCGCCGTCGACGCGGCGCGCGAGGAGTTCGGGAGGCTCGACATCGTCGTCGCCAACGCCGGCGTCATGAGCTCGGGAGCGGCCTGGGAGCTGTCCGAGGAGGTCTGGGACATCGTCGTCGACGTCAATCTCAAGGGCGCCTGGAACACCGCGCGGGCCGCTATCCCCTGGATGATCGAGGCGGGGCAGGGCGGCTCGATCGTCGTCACCAGCTCCGCCGCGGGCATCCGCGGCCATGTGCCCTACGCCCACTACGTGGCCGCCAAACACGGAGTGGTGGGCCTGATGAAGGCCCTGTCCAACGAACTCGCCCCGCACCGCATCCGGGTGAACACCGTCCACCCCACCGGCGTCAGCGACACGGGCATCACGGTCGGCGTCCCGGTGGAGGAACTCGCCGCACGGGAACCGCTGTTCGCGCTCGCCGCGATGAACCCCCTCGCCCCTCACGTCGAGCCGCGGGACGTGTCCAACGCCGTCCTGTTCCTCGCCTCGGACGAGGCGCGGTACGTCACCGGACTGCAGTTCACCGTCGACGCCGGGTCGACCAACAAGCCGTAGAACGGGAGCCGTCACATGAGGATCACCATCGACACGTCGTCCTGCTCCGGGCACGCCCGGTGCGCGGCGGCCGCACCGGCGCTGTTCCGCCTGGACGACGACGGTTACGCGCTGCCCTTGGAGGGAGAGGTTCCCGAGGGCCTCGAACAGGCCGCCCGGGACGGCGAGTCGGCCTGCCCGGAGCGGGCGATCACCGTCGAGTGACATGGCTGGGCCCCGGGGGTCCCTGGCCCCCGGGGCCCAGCCGGTCTCCCGGTCAGCCGGCGGGCTGGGGCGGCGGGGTGAAGTGGTGGCCCCAGAACGCGCCGTCCGTGATCTCGTAGACGGGGACGGGCTCGGGCACCTTGAGGCCGTTCCAGCCGAACTCGACGGCGATGTTCTCCGGCGACCACACGTAGAACGACACCATGTGGTCATTGGTGTGCTTGCCCAGCGAGTGCATCATCGGCACCTCGTACTTGCCGGCCCGGTCCAGCGCGCGGCCCACGTCGTCCAGGGTCGCGGCCTCGACCATGAAGTGCAGCAGCCGCCCGGGACCCGGCATCGGTGTGACGCCCAGGGTGTGATGGCGCGGGTTGCAGCCCATGAACCAGGTCGTGCCGCCCGGCGACCGCATGGTGTTGCGCTCGATGAAGCCGAGCACACCGACATAGAAGTCGAAGGTCGACCGCGCGTCCTCGGCCGAGATGATGGCGTGTCCGAAGCCCATGTCGCCGGTGACGAACCTCGACACCAGCGGGGTGTGCACCGGGACATGGTCCAGGACGGCGCCGTAGTACAGCTCGACCGGGTTGCCGCCCGGGTCGTTGAACCTGGCGAAGCCGGTGACCCTGCGCTCCGCCGCCTCGGCCTCGGTGCCGGCCGTCACCTTGATCCCGGCCTTCTCGACGTCCGCGACCAGCCGGCCCAGCTCCCGCTCGTCCAGGACCTCGAACCCCAGCGCGGTCATGGCGGGCTGCGCGCCCGGAGAGACCACGATCCGGGCCGGATGGTCGTCCATCCGGAAGGTCAGCGCCTGCGAGTCGGCGCCCTCGACGGGCATCAGGCCGAGGAAGTCGGCCCCGAACGCCTTCCACTTGTCGAGGTCGTTGGACTCCAGACGCAGGTACCCGAGTGAGCGAACACCCATCAGGCCCTCCCCTCACGGTCGGTGGTATCGGTACGTCCGCGACGGTAGACAGCCCGGCCCGCCCGCCGCCGGGACCGTCCCACTGATCGGGAGCCGCACGGCGCCCGGTCCCGCACCGGTGCGACGGTGACCGTCATGACACTCAGCTACGACGACACCCTGCGCGAACTCCCCACCGATGACGGCATCCTGCGCTACCACGAGGCGGGCGACGGGCCTCCACTGCTCCTGCTCCACGGGTCGGGGCCGGGCGTCACCGGCTGGCGCAACTACCGCGGCAACCTCGGTGTGTTCGCCGAGCACTTCCGCTGCCTGGCCCTGGAGTTCCCCGGCTTCGGGGTGAGCGACCCGACCGCCGAGAACCCGATGGCGGCCGCGCCCAAGGCCGTTCTGCGCTTTCTCGAAGGCCTCGGTCTCGACCGCGTCGACGTCATCGGCAACTCCATGGGCGGGTTCGTCGCAGTGGGGCTCGCGGTCGCCCACAAGGACCTGTTCCGCCGGGTCGTCACCATCGGCGGGGTGGGCCGCAACCTTCTCTCCCCGGCGCCCAGCGAAGGCCTCAACCTGCTGGTGGAGTTCGCCGAGAACCCCACCCGGGACAACCTCGTCCAGTGGCTGCGCTCGATGGTCCACGACCCGGCCCTGCTCACCGAGGAGCTGATCGAGGAGCGCTGGGCGAGCGCCACCGAACCGGAGACGCTCGAAGCCTCACGCCGTATCTACGGCCGTCAGGCGATGGCCGCGATCCAGGCCGCCCAGGCCCAGTCCGACCAGCCCGTCTGGGCCGCCCTCCACAAGGTCACCGCGCCCACGTTGCTGACCTGGGGCCGGGACGACCGGGTCACCCCGCTGGAGAACGCGCTGCTGCCCCTGCGCACGATCCCCCAGGCCGAACTGCACGTGCTCCCGGACTGCGGGCACTGGGCGATGATCGAGCAGAAGGCGGCCTGGGAGAGCGCGGTCCTCGCCTTCCTGACCCGCCCTGACGCCTCCTGAGACTGTCGACCCGCGCGGCCCTTCGCGGCGCGTGGCACACGCCGAGAGGCCCGGGACACCCACCGTGTCCCGGGCCCCGCGCGTCCCGTCAGTCCGTCGTCCCGGCCATGTCCAGCACCGCCAGATATCCGAACGCCAGACTCGAACCGATCGGCGTGCCCGCCCCCGGATACACATGCCCCGACATCGCGGCCGCCGTGTTCCCCGTCGCGTACAGGCCCTCGATCGGACGGCCGTCGGCTCGCAGTACCCGCGCGCGGGTGTCGATCCGCAGACCGCCCTTGGTGCCGATGTCGGACGGGACGATGGTCGCCGCGTAGAACGGCGGCTCGTCGATGGGCAGCAGCAAGGGGTTCGGCCACTCCGGCACCGGTGTCGCCGGGAAGTTCTGCCGGGGGTCCGCCGGGAAGGGGACGATGTGGTGGAACATCTGGTCCCACGGGGTCTCGCCGCGGTGGAAGCGCTCGTCGACTCCGGTCCGCGCGTACCCGTTGAACTCCTCCACGGTCCGCTTCAGCGCGTCGAACGGCACATCGATCAGCCGCGCCAGCTCCTCCAGGCTGTCGGCCCTCTTCAACGCCCCTGACTCCAGCCACTGTTCGGGACCGGGCGTGGCCGGCGGGAAGCCGATGCCGTCCCGGTCCAGCTGGCGCTGGTCGAACACCCAGTGCGCCGGGATGTGGCTCACGCCGGTCGCGTGGTGCAGCCGTACGATCTCGTGCGCGGCCTGGTCGTACGGCCGTGTCTCGTTGACGAAGCGTTCGCCCGCGGCGTTGACCCAGATACCGCCCCGGGTGCCGGTGTGGAACACCGGCAGACCGTCCGGGTGGATCAGCCCGGGCACGAACCACGCCTCGTCCAGCAGGTCGGTGTCCGCGCCCACGGCCATCCCCGCCCGCAGGGCGTCACCGGTGTTGCCGGGGGCGCCGTCCGACCACTCCCCGGTGAGCGGGGCCTGGTGCTTCTCGCGCAGTTCGCGGTCCCGCTCGAAGCCGCCGGCGGCGAGCAGCACGCCCCGCCGGGCCCGGATACTCATGCGCTCACCCTCGCTGACGACCTCGACGCCGACGACCCGTCCGTCCTCGACGATCAGGCTCTCCAGGGCGGTGCCGAGCCGGAGTTCGCCGTTCCCGGTCTCCAGGAACGCCGACAGGGCCCTGCCGATCAGCGCACGGCCGCCGCTGAGCAGGGGCCCCTCGTCGAAGCCGAACCGCTCGGTGGGCAGTGAGTCACGCAGCAGCGCCCTGCGCTCCTTGAGTTCCGCCTCCTCCAGCGGCGGCGGGAAGACCGTGTGCCCGGTGGGCGAGGCGCCCGGAGCCGACGCGTAGTAGTCCGGGACCGGTCCGTGGACGAAGGACTGGAACCAGGGGTTCTTCTCCAGCTCGTCGATCAGCCGGGGCCCGGCCGCCAGATAGGCGTCCTGGAGCGCTTCCCGCGACGGGTCGTCCACGACACTGCGCAGATACGCCCGTACGTCCTCGACGTCGTCCCCGAGGCCGGCCCGGTCCAGTGGAGCGGACCCCGGAAACCACAGGCCCGCGCCGGAGTACGCCACGGTGCCGCCGACCCGGTCGGTCTTCTCGACGACCAGCGTGCGCAGCCCGCGCGACGCCGCGACACAGGCGCCGACCAGGCCGCCGCCCGACCCGACGACGATCACGTCGTAGGCATCCTCGTTGATGCTCATCCGAACCTCCTCATGGGCGCTCTGCGCAGGGACGGTAGCCAGGCGGCGGGGCCCGCCCCCAACCGGCTGCCCCTCGACGACCCGGACCGGCACGCGCTTGACGCCCCGGCCCTCGAGGGCGCCTTCGCTCAGCTGGCCATCGCGCACGCCGATCGC